>NZ_JBJEXT010000036.1:0-140879 GCF_051886055.1 Mitsuokella apri
GTCTTGGCGTTGTCGAGGACGAAGGTGATCTGTAAGGTACGTTTCATGGCGTGTAGCTCCTTTCATTATATAGAGGCGGCAAAAGCTTTTGGGAGTGAGGCGCGTTGCTGGCGCCTCAGCAGAGGTGGAAGGGATTGGAAGGGTCAGTCAGCGGAAAGCGTCGCCGTTTCGGTGCGCTGGATGTCGCCGACTTCGTGCGTCTGCATGGCTGCAAGGCCCTGGCCAATCGTGTAGAGGTCGTCGTCCGTGATCTCCGGGTTGATGGAGTTGTACGAGCGCGTTGCGTACTTGACGAGACCCGTGTCCGTCGTGCCGTTTTCGACCTTGATTTTGAGGGCCGTGGTGACGTTGATGCGATGTGCTGCCATAAAGCATGCTCCTTTCGTTTGCGGGATGTTGGTCCCGGACAGATGGTATAGGGATGTTTGGCCTCTGGCCCAAGCTTTGAGGCCGGCGGCTTGGGCCGTGGCTTAGGCGTTTGCCCTTGCCTTGATTTCATTATGCAGTAGGTGAGTGTCAATTGCAAGAGGTAATTTTCGAAAAATTTTGACAGTCAACTTTGCTTTTGTATTGTTTTTGGGGATTTTGAGATTTTAGACTTTGGCTGGGACGTACTTCATCGGTTCGCTGAGGTCATAGGCGAGGTCTTCCTCATGGAAGCGGTCGGGATTCATGAAGTCGTTGATGAATTGGTACGTGCCATAGGCGATGCCGTGGCCAAAGATGGCGGGAAAACTCTGCAGCAGGCGGACGTCGTCGTCCTGGTCGAGGAAGGCGGTCTCGACGAGGATGGCGGGCATGGCCGTACAGCGCAGGACGGCGAGCTCGGGGCCCAGTTTGACGCCGCGGTTCGGGAAGGTTTTGTCGACGCGGCTGACATCACGGTGCAGGGCATCCTGCACATAATGGGCGAAGACATTGCCCCACGACGCGCCGCTGTAGCAGTAGGTCTCGCAGCCGCGGCCGCCGCCGGCATTGGCATGGATGGAAATGAAGAGGTCGGCCGGCCAGTTGTTGGCCATGCCCGTGACATTCGGGAATTCCGGCGCTTCGCCGCGCAGGTTGTGGCTCTGCAGCACGGTGACATTGAAGCCGTAATGCTCGAGCGCGATGGCGCAGTTTTCGGCAATCAGGGCGTTGATGTCGGCTTCCGTGATGCCGTAGTCATTGTTGACGGCACCGGGGTCCGGACTGCCGCCGAGGGAGTGGCCTGGATTCAGCAAAATGTTCATAAAAAGTCTCCTTTCATTTGACAGAGGGTAAAATCAGGCATGGTCTTTGTTGTCCATTGCCGCAGTTTCGGCGATGGCTTTGGCTGCAAGCTCGGGGTTCAGCAAAGAATAATGTGGCTTGCGGTGGATTTGCTCGATATCGAGCAGCTTCATCTGGCGGAGCTCTTTTCTGGCTGCAATAAATGAGCCGTGGGAGAGCCTTGCAGCATCGCGCAGGCTGCGCTCTGCGAGCTGACCTGCGCCAAGATGCTCAATGGCCAAATAAAGCTTGAGAGCTTTACTGGTCATCATCATGTTTGTCTTCCTCCTTTCCTTTTTTACGACTTTTTTTCTTAGGGAGCATGGGCATAGGGGCTGGCTGGCCATTCTTGTGGCCGCCAAGAGCCTTGTAGTTCTTGGTGCCAGCCAGCATGCTTTCGGCCGTCATCATACTGTGAGGACGGACGTTGCTGATGAGGTAGTATTTGACCGTGCGATGACCCGGGTCGGTTTCGTAGAGCAGATAGCCCTGACGCGTGAGCTCATCGCGGGCGCGCTGCACGGAAGAACGCGACAGGCGCAGGGCTCCGGCAATCTCGTTGAGCTGGATCTGCAGCGGGAACTGCCAGTAAGCCGCATTCGCACGGTACAAAAGAAACATCCAGAAGGCCTGCGCACGTGCTGACAGCGGGCGGACGGGCATCATCTGGTAGAAATGGCGGAACTCGGCGATAATGCCGGTGACGGGTTCGATGTACATAGTATGTTACTCCTTTTCATCATCTGCGTTGAAGGGGAACGAATGGTGTTCGCAGCATTTCTCGACAAGCCATTTCAGGGCCTCTTCGACAGGAATCAGGGTGCAGTCGTTTACCTGCATCCAGGGGAAATCGGTGAATTGGATGAACTTGCGGATGTTGCGCTCACCGATACCAGAGATGGCAGCAAATTTACGGCAGGAGACAAAAGCCGGATAGTCGTCTCCTGCCGTTGCGCAGTGACAAACACGGTTTTTGGACCACTTTGCAGAGAACTTCGTGACGACCGTCTGGGACGCCGTGATCTTCTTGACATTTCTTGCTTTTTTCATAAAATTACTCCCTTCTCTGATAAACCAAAATACATATAAAACATACAATAGCGCGACAATTCAGCAAAAAAGTAAAACTGAAGCGATCAGAGGAGAGACAAGAAAAGAGCCTGCCTGTCTCCGAGAGATCCAGTCCGAACTTGTTCAGAGCCGTGATCTGTCATGAGAGACAAGCAAGCTCTGAATTGAGTTCTTGTTTGTGAGTCGTGCCAAATTGTGGTGTCCAGCATCTTGCTGACGTGTCTTAGTATACAGTATGCATCTGGATAATGCAAGACCCCTGCAAAATGGCGCTAAATAGTGTAAAATGATGCAAAGTGCTGCATATCGTTGCAAATCGTGACAACAGCGGGGAAAAAATAAGAAAAAACTCGAAAAATTTTTAGAGAGAGAAGAGAGAGGGTCGGGCCCATCATCCGGCAGGGAGAAGAGAGCGGCCCCACTACTATATGATTTTTTTATCTTCGCTTAGTATATATCTTAGCAGCCCCCGCAACCCGCACGCCGCAAGGCCCAGCGACTATCCACAAGGTCAATATGACGCACGGCCTGACAGTCAGAATGACACCAAAACGGGCCTAAAATGGGCGGGTACCCAGATTTATCCACATAAATTCACAGAAAAAAGTGACGATATCCACAGGGGTGTGGATAAGTCGGGGCTGGTGAGAATGACTGTTGTGAGGCAATGCGATATGCGTTATAATGGTGATATCATCTTGCCATCAGGCAAATGTCATACTTTCGGGGAAACTATTGACAAAGCAGAGAGGGGAATATATGCTTGCTCAGACAGACAGACAGACAGACAGACAGACAGACAGAAGGCCTATTTGCCGTTCCGCAGGGGCGCATTGAATGGGTCGATATTGCGAAAGCCGTGGCAATTATCCTGGTCATTATCGGCCATACGGTGAAGTTTGGCAGCGGCACGCGCAATGTCATTTTTTCGTTTCATATGCCGCTCTTTTTCCTGTTGTCGGGATATACATATCGTCTGGCCAATGACCGCGATATGTTTATCCGGCGTTTAAAGAAAGGCTGCAAACATTTGATTCTGCCGTGCCTGATTGTTTCGGTGATTTCTATTATCGCTTCGTGGTGGCAGGGGAATGTGCATGATGCGGCGTCCTACGCTTTTTGTCGGCATCCATACGCTGCTGATCTTCCTCGTGCATCATCTTGACTGGATTGCGGCGCCGCCTGCCGCTGTTCATGCAGCTTCGTGGCAATGCATCATATTTTTGCGGGGCTTAGACCTGCTTGTCCTATGCATGTTGTTACGGTATAATAAAATGGAGCAATAAGGGAGGGATAATATGCTAACAGAATTTGAAATTAATAATTTTAGAAAATTTTCTAATATAAAAATAAATAGCCTTTCCCAAATAAACCTTTTTTTTGGTGTGAATAATGTCGGCAAGACCTCGATGCTGGAAGCACTTTTTGCGTATGCATGTGGGGCGAATATACATCCATTTTTTAATTATATTCTTCCTCATCGCATCCAGGAAAATAACACTTTTACAATGAATGGGCCATATAAAGCAGCAGAATTAATCCTGAATGTTTTTCATGATATTGCGGAAGAAGATATCATGAAGTGTTCCTTCTCGGGAAAAATTGATGATAAAGATGTGAAGGTTCGGCATCAGTTTATGCCGGGACAGATTTTTTCTGGCTTTATTCCTAATGAAATGGGAAATTTCGAAGCGACAGAACCGATTTCAAAACCGTCCAATATAAAGGTGGAAATACAAGGGATGTCCATACCTATCCCCAAAGTTTCATTGGGAAAGTGGAAGGTGTCGACCACGAATGATCCAGAGTTCACGGTGGAGATGGATTATCCAGATTTTCGAAATGTGAATCCTTCGGCCAAACCACTGATTATGGCAAAAATGGATGATATCCTTACTCATCAAAATGAGATTGAGAATAAAAAAATCTACTCGATACTCCTGCGGTCCCGCTTGCTTGAGCAGGTGATTGAAGAAATGAACCGTTCATTTTCCGGACTTGATTTGGAAAATATCGAGAATATCCCGTATCCTGACGGTACAGAGGCATCCCTCAGCTGCCGTTTTAAAAATAAGAGAATGGTACCAATGTATATGCTGGGAGATGGCGTACGGCGTTGGTTTAATATTATTGGCAATATGGCCGCTTACAAAAAATCTATTCATTGTATTGAAGAGATTGACGTAAATTTCCATCATAAGGCACAAGGGTCTTTGGGCATCCAATTGTATCGATATGCGAAAAAATTTCAAAATCAGGTTTTTGCGACATCGCATAGCGGTGAGTTTTTGTATTCATTTTTACAGGGAATACATGACGAAGCCGGTGACGCACTTTTGATGGATGACATACGAGTCATAACCCTGCGCAATGTGAAAGGTGTTGTGAAGGCACGTACCCTGACTGGTAAAGATGCTTTGGCAGCAATGGATGATGGCTTGGAGTTGAGAGTATGAACGGTATTATCTTATGTGAAGGTGAGACAGACCAGATTGTACTCAGTGAATATTTTTGCAATCTGTATGGCTTTCGATTTTCACGCAAGTCAAAGAATAATCTTTTTGGGAATGCAGGATGCCATTATACTCATAGAGAGGACCAGCTGGATATCGTGTATGTTTCCGGCAATAATTTTTCCGAGTATGTACGAAAGGTTTTAATGGTAAATCAGCTGAATACAGACACTTCATATACGCATATGGCTGTCATCAGTGATCATGATAGTGATGAAGAGATTCAGCAGCGATGGCAAGGTATAGAGGAAGTCATTTCGAAAACCTGTAATTGTGCATTTCAGATTGAGGAAAATCAATGGCTGAAGCTTGAACAGCCGCTGGCGTTCGATGAGTCTTCATCTCTGGAATGCTTATTTTTATCTGTCCCGTTAACAGGCGAGGGAGCGTTAGAGACGTTTCTTTTAAATGCGCTGGAACGTGAGCCGGGAAATTCATTCTTATCGCAGGAATCGAAAAGATTCGTTGCGGATCTTATAAAAAAGAAGGAACATTTGTCTAGTGATGAATGGAACCCAGACTTTTTGAGAGGTAGAAGAATGCAGATAAAAGCACCATTAGGAGTATTCTTCGGCGCAGCATGGCCGGATCGTGCATTTAACGATGCTCGAGAAATGTTTAAACGAATTCCGTGGCAAAAGTATCGTCAAATTCAGGTTTCTTTTCGGGCATTTGATATCTTTAATCAGGAAAATGAATCGTGAAAGGAGTCACGATTCGATGGTGTATTTCGCGCTGCTGCGGTATAATGGATGTATGAATTTACTATAACGGGGGAGAAATTTTCATGTTTGACTATCTAATCATTGGCGGCGGTCTTTTCGGTGCGGTTTTTGCGCATGAGGCGAAGCAGGCGGGGAAGTCGGTGCTGGTGCTTGAAAGGCGCGGGCATGTCGGGGGCAATGTGTACTGCGAGCAGAAGGACGGCATCAACATTCACAAGTACGGCGCGCATATTTTTCATACGAGCTATAAAGATGTCTGGGAGTATGTCAACCGCTTTGTCGAGTTCAATAATTTCGTCAATTCGCCGGTGGCAAACTACAAGGGGCATCTCTACAATCTGCCGTTCAATATGAACACGTTCCGCGAGCTCTGGGACATTGTGACGCCGGCGCAGGCGAAGGCGATCATCGCCGAGCAGCGTCAGGCCATCAAGGGGGAGCCCGCGAATCTTGAGGAGCAGGCGATTTCGCTTGTTGGCACGGATATTTATACGAAGCTCATCAAGGGGTACACGGAGAAGCAGTGGGGTCGGAGCTGCACGGAGCTGCCGGCGTTCATCATCAAGAGGCTGCCGGTCCGCTATACGTTTGACAACAATTACTTTAATGACCGGTATCAGGGGATCCCGGTGGGCGGCTACAATAAGCTCATCGAGGCGCTGCTTGCGGGCGTTGAGGTGCGCACGGGCGTGGATTACCTGAAGGAGCGCGCGGCGTATGCGGGCGTGGCGAAGAAAGTCGTCTACACGGGCTCGATTGATGAGTATTTTGATTATCAGCTCGGCGAGCTCGAGTACCGCGGCCTGCATTTTGAGACGGAACGCCTCGAAGAGGAGAATCATCAGGGCGTGGCCGTCGTCAATTACACGGAGCGCGAGGTCCCGTACACGCGCATCATCGAGCACAAGCATTTCGAGTTCGGCACGCAGCCCGTCACTTACATCACGCGCGAGTACCCGGCCGACTGGCACAGGGGCGAGGAAGCCTACTATCCGGTCAACAACGAGCGCAATCAGGGGCTCTACAGGAAGTACGCAGCCCTCGCCGCCCGGGAAGAAAACACCATCTTCGGCGGCCGCCTCGCCGAGTACAAGTACTACGACATGGACGACGTCATCAAAAGCGCACTTGAGCGCACGGCGGCGGAATTCGCGAAGGAAGCATGAGAGCGCTGGGACTGAGATAACAGCATAGACGAGAGACGCCCTGCAGACTGGTTTGCTGCAGGGCGTCTTTGTATATCGCGTCTTGTCGTGTCCATGCCGCTACGGTATAATAATGGAAGAAAACTACATGAAGAAGGGCGGGATTGTATGTCGGCCGTTAAAAAAATTCATATAAAGAATTTTACAGTCTTTCAGGATATATGGATGCAGACGTCTGCGGGAGTCAATGTAGTCATAGGTAAGAATGGTACGGGCAAGACGCAGCTTTTGAAATTGTTGTATGTGGGTTCTGATATTGTACGGGACGGGAAGGCAGGTTTCTTTCCGTGCTTTGGTCTATCGGACCATTATGACAGTCTGCTGCGCGATCCGCAGAAGCCAGACAGCAGGATACAGCTCGATACAGATGAAGAGAGCCACAAGTCTGTCATGATTGGCGGTTCTGGTTTTGATGCGCGCTATCAATTCTTGTATTCCCTCGATTTGCCGCCGGCGGTGTACATCCCGGTCAAGGATATGCTGACGAATGCCAAGGGCCTGCTGGCAATGGCGGAAAAATATCGGGATTTTCCCTTTGACCAGACACTTATGGATATCATTCGCAGGGCGAATCAGTGGAAATTGCGCGAAGTGCCGCCTTTGGCCGTGAATATCCTGCCTCATCTTGAGAAGCTCATGGATGGGCAGGTTGTCATAGAGAATGAAGAATTCTATATTCGCAAGCACGATGGGCGCATGGTCAATTTTGCCGTAGAGGCGGAGGGGTTTAAAAAGATCGGGTTGCTTTGGCAGCTGCTGATGAACGAGAGCATTGCAGAGAATACCCTGCTGCTGTGGGATGAGCCGGAGGCAAACCTGAACCCCGAATTTCTGCCCGTGCTCGTGGAGTGCCTGCTCGAACTCTCACGTCATGGCGTGCAGATCTTCATCAGCACGCACAATTACTTGCTAGCTAAGTACTTTGACGTGCGGAAAAAGAAAGACGATGCCGTGCGGTACCATTCCCTGTATTTAACGGAAAGCGGCAGCGTCCAATGTGAGAGCAGGGAATGCTTTGCAGATTTACAGCATAATGCCATTATGGATGCTTTTGATAAACTGATGGATGAAGTGTACGGCTTGCAGGTAGGTGAGTAGGATGCCGCGAATTTTCTGTGATGAGAATAATTCTTGTGAAATCGACTTTTCTGCAGCCTTATGGGCGACAGACAACCTGCATGACATATTTCATCAGGCAAAGCTCAGTATCCTGTGCGATGTGGATTTTATAGCGGAGACAGAGCAGGAAATACTATTCGTCGAATATAAAAATGCGAATCTGCCGCAAGCTGTCCATCCTGAGGCCTTTAAGCCACTTGATGATAAAAAGCTGAATACGGTTGCACGTAAATATTTTGACAGCCTGCAGTTTTTACAATCCATGCAGCATCACATGCATAAGATAAAACGCTACATTTATATTCTGGAGTGTGTGAATGGTGATATCGTACTGAGAAAACGTGTCCGAACTTTGCTGACAGCAAGATTGCCATTCCTTTTACAGCAGCAGATCGATATGCCGGAGAAAATGATCGACTCTGTGCAGGTGCTTAGTATAGAAGAGTGGAATCAAGCATACCCTGATTTCCGTTTGCAGATGAAATAAAGAGATGTTCGACAAGGACAACGGCCTGGCATTTTGATCATTGCTAATTCCAAACATTTGCGGTAGACTAGAGATGGAAAACGGATGACCAGTAAAAGAGGACGCAGCTTTGCTTGCGAGGCTCCTACTGGCTCCGTTTCTTTTCATATGAAAGGAGCTGCCTTATGAAATACATATATCCGGCTATTTTTTCGAAAGATAAAGAGAGCGATAACATTCTTGTTGATTTTCCTGATCTGGAGGGATGTTTTACGGATGGTGCTGATATGAATGAGGCGTTTGATTATGCCGAGGACGCTCTGAATCTCACGCTTTGGAGTATGGAGAAGAATGGCGAAACGATTCCTGCGCCATCGGCACTTGAGGATATCAAGGTGCCGGAAGGCGGGACGGTCGCATTGATTCGCGCCGATACGACGGCTTATGCACGTCAGAATGACAAGCGTGCTGTGCGCAAAAATGTTTCCATCCCGAGCTGGATGAATACGCTGGCAAAGGAACATAACCTGAACTTGTCGAATCTTTTGCAGAATGCCATTCGCGAGGCGCTCCATATTGCCTGATTGAACGGGAGAATGGCTTGGCATTTTGATTTTGGCTATGAGAAGGCTCCCTGACTGGGGAGCCTTTTTGCAAAAGTCAAGTCTTGCGTATTACTCCCCGGCAGTGTAAAATGGGAGTAACAATGCGATGCTAGTTCGCAAAATTTGTGCAAGGGAGATATTTTTATGAAGAAAATTTTCCAGATGCTGCTGATTGTCTGCATGGTGGTTTTCAGCACGCAGGTTGCTTTTGCTAATGCCGATAAGGTTACGGTGCAGCCGGGCGCGGATTTGACTTCGATTCATCGTCTGGCCATTGGTTCGCCGCTTTACATGCAGGTGGACCCGAAGTCCCCGAACAAGGATATGCTGACGCAGATTGTCTATGATTCGAGCCGCGTGGCACGCTGCTATGTCATTTCGTATGACACGATTGCGCAGAACATCAAGACGGACCAGAACATCGACATCAAGGCACTCGACCGCCGCACGGCTGCGAAGGATTTCAAGCAGTATGTCGGCAATTACGCCGATGCTTATGTCATCCTGACGGTCGCCAATGACAGCCGCACGTCGTTCTTCTTCGATGTTTACAAGGCCGGCACAAATGAGCTGCTGTACACGTACCAGATTCAGGCCAACCGCAGCGAAGGCGACACGGTAGCTACTTACACGAATATGTCGGAGCAGTTCTATAAGCACTTCGAGCGTTCCGCTACGGAGCAGCAGAAGGAAGACAGCAAAAAGAAATAAACTTGCTTTGCATCGCGCGACGAGGCAGGACCTTTCGGTCCTGTCTTTTTTTATTTGTAAAATCCTCGTGAAAGTTGTGTTCAAAAAGAGGATTCCGAACGTATGGGTGCGAATACTACCAATATAAAGCAAGTGGAAAACGGTGCATAAAAAAGAAAACAAGAAAAAGATACTTCGTTCTGTTATATGCTATATATAATAGGAAGGAAATGTATCGGATTTCAACGATTCAGGGATTCAATGATAAGGGAGGCCTTTTTATGAGACTCGAATTCTTGGGTGCTGCCCATACGGTCACGGGCTCGTGCTATCTTTTGGAGACCGGCGAGGACCGTTATCTCGTCGACTGCGGCATGTTTCAGGGCTCGAAACGCATTCGCGAGTACAATTATGAGGAATTCTCGTTCAATCCGGCCGATATCGACGGCGTGCTGCTGACGCACGCGCATGTCGACCATTGCGGCATGATTCCAAAGCTCGTGCGCGAGGGGTTCAAGGGCACGGTTTATGCGACGAAGGCGACGTGCGACCTCGTAAAAATCATGCTGCCGGACTCCGCACACATTCAGGAATCGGACGCCGAGCTTTTGAACCGTAAGGGGCAGCGCCGCGGCGATGCTCCGGTCCAGCCGCTCTACGGCATTGACGATGCGATGGACGCGTTGAAGCATTTTTCACCGGTGCCGTACAATCAGGAGCTCAGGCTGTCGGAGAATCTGCGCGTCGTGTTCCGCGATGCGGGGCATATCCTCGGCTCGGCGATTCTCGAGGTCTATGTCAAGGAAAACGGCAAGGAGACGAAACTCGTGTTCTCGGGCGACCTCGGACAGCCGCATCAGCCGATTATCAAGGACCCGACGATTATCAAGGGCGCGGATTTTGTGCTGCTGGAGTCGACGTACGGCGATCGGCTGCATCAGCTCTACGACAAGGAGACGGCACTTGCGGAGATTGTCAATGAGACGATGGACCGCGGCGGCAATTTGATTATTCCGTCGTTCGCCGTCGGCCGCACGCAGACGCTTCTTTATTATTTCTACCGGCTGCATCAGGAAGGCAGGCTCGACCCCGATATTCCGATCATCATCGACAGTCCGCTGGCCATCGCGGCGACGCGCGTGTTCCTCAAGAATTTCCAGGATTTTGACGACGACGCCATTAAGGCGTTTGGCAAGGACGGCAAGGTGCCGAATTTCTCGCAGGTCCGCATCTGTGAGACGGCGGCGGAGTCAAGGGCTCTGAACAGCTCCGAGGGCTCGGCCATTATCATTTCGGCTTCGGGCATGGCGGATGCCGGCCGTATCCTGCATCACCTCAAACACAACCTCTGGCGCCCGGAGTCGACGATTCTCTTTGTCGGCTATCAGGCAGAGGGGTGCCTTGGCCGCCGTCTCATCGACGGCATCACGCGCGTGCGCGTGCTCGGCGAGGAAATCGCCGTCAAGGCGCAAATCAAGAGCCTCGACGGCTTCTCGGCCCATGCCGACGCCAATCAGCTCATGGACTGGCTCGGGAATATCACGGACCCGAAGCCCGCAAAAGTCTTTATCGTTCACGGCGAAGCGCCGGCGCAGGAAGCCCTGAAAAACCGCATTCAGAAGGAACTCGGCCTTGAGTGCTACATCCCGTTCCGCGGCGACCTCGCGAAAATCTCCGGCCGCGCGTCGGAAATCATCCCGTCGAATATCCCGGCCGTCTCGGTCGAGAAGGAGATGGAGGACGTCCTGCGCGACTTCGACTCCGATTACCGCCAGCTGCGCCGCCGCGTCATGCAGTACGTCGTCCGCCAGCCAAAGATGATGGAACCCGTCATCAAGGTCATGAGCAAGGCCCGCAACTACATCCGCAAGCTCTTTACGCCGTTCAATATCTGAGGCTAAGGAAAATGTGTATATCTTGACACGTAATAAAATACGTATTAAAATATATATGAAAGGAGAACATGCATGAAAGGCTATTCTTCTAGAGAGATACTCAAGATATTGAAACAGGACGGCTGGTATGAAGTTGCTTGTGTCGGAGATCATCATCAATTCAAGCATCCGACTAAGAAGGGACGTGTCACAGTCCGTCATCCAGTCAAGGACCTGAGCCTGAACGACTTGAAGAGTATCGAGAAACAGGCAGGGCTCCATTTTGAATGAGCTCGCTCTGCCTGTTACTTATTATTGCGGAGAAAAGAGGCGTTGCATATGGAAAAAAAGGAAAAGCCAGATTTTTATCGTTATATCGCGCTGCTCGATTATGAAAAGGATGGCGTGCATGTGACGTTTCCAGATTTGCCGGGCTGTGTAACGTATGGTGCGACGGAAGCAGAAGCTGTCGAGGAAGCACGCGATGTTTTGGCCCTGCATTTATGGGGTATAGAGGATGATGAGGAAATTCCGCCTGCTCCTTCGACAATCCGTGAGCTCGCAGCTGCCCATAAACTAAAGGAAAATGAGACTTTTTTCCTCGTCGATGCATTCATGCCGTCTATCCGTGAGAAAATGGCCAAGCGTTTTGTCAAGAAGACGCTGAGCATTCCGGCATGGTTGAATGCTCAGGCCGAGAACTGCGGCATCAACTTCTCACAGACTCTGCAGAAGGCTTTGAAGCAGGAACTGAATATTGCACAGCAATGAAATATGGCCGCCCCTCGGGCGGCTTTTTCTTACAATGGCAGATGTGTTATAACGATAAGGGAGTGGTCCTTTATGACTGAATTTAGCGCAGGCGGAAATGGAAGCGCAGCAGAGATGATAAATATGTTGAACGCTTTTTCCTATAACAATATAATGGCGAGGCTGAATGAGATTACGTTTGAAGCGGAAGGATTGGAGAATCCTGCCAATGCCGCAGAAATGAATAGTCTAAGGACTCAGCAGCAGCAGCTTCTCGCACAGAAAAATAGCATGAAGGCTCAGATCAAAGCGATTGATGAAACGCTGCATGCAATTGAACAGAAAATCAATACGCTGGGTTCGGGCACCCGTAAAATCCTGGCAGCTATTAAATCGCAGCGCTGGTATTATTTCAAGAATAAGCCAAGGATCCTGATGGATAAAAATACCGGCTTACTATGGCAGAACCCAGCGTATTTTCCGTATTTCAAGTCAGAAATAAACAGTCAGCGTGTGCCGTATTCATTAGAAGAAGCAAAAGACATTGTCAAGAACCTTAACCTGGACGGATATGCCGATTGGCATATCGTTACGATGTCGGAATTTGAGTATGTAGCGCGTGAAGGCGGATTACCTTTTTGGACGGGAGACCGCCGTCAAATTGCAGGATGGGATACAACCATCATCAACAACTATGGAAAAATTACCAGCGTATGGACGGATTGTAACTATCCAAAGGAAAATGGAGGCGGTACTCTAATCGTTTGCAATTCTCAGCTTACCAATGACGAGTATGCTGCCAATGTCTCTCAGAATAATCAGATTTATACCGAAGATGAACGTGCCCAGATGACACTTAATTTATTCGTCCAAAATGGACTTGTGCCGATTTTCCGAAATAAAGATGGCCGTATGAATGAAGAAGCCAATCGCATTTATCAGCAAATCTATATTGAGAGACCTCGGCTTTTGCAGCAGCTGCAGCAATTGGAACTTAACCAGCAGCGTGCTCAAGCTATGGGGCTGACAGCGAATTTTGACTATCGCTCTTTACTTTCGGGATATGACATTTCAGCCATCAATAGCTCGGTTATTCAGTATTATCAGGCTGTGTTTTCTATCACAGAAAAAATGCTTGGTATCCTGCAGAAATATGAGAATGAACAGCATGCGACCATGGAAGCATTTGCCCAGATTGGCCTGCAGCTCAGCAGCCGCTATACAGATCATCCACATCTGACGGAACAGGAAAATCAATTGCTGGCTGACCAGCAGCAAGTATTGGCTTCCCGACTGGAGCTGGGAATGGACACGGCCAAATCGCAGATCTTGGCCGTTCGTCAGCAGGCGCAGACTTTGGAGCAGCGTTTGAATGAAATTTCTTTCGGCTCAGATGCTATGCATGAATTGGCAGAACTAGAACAGGAGCAGCGTGCGAGTTTCGTATTCTTAGTAGAGAATATGGCGCGCATCATGAAAGAGGTTCAGCAGAAGATTGCTTTCTTTACGCAGCATCGCAGCTTTGTGACGAATATTATCGACATATATAACGCGAGAATGAATGACTATAAGCTATTTAAGACTAGTATGCATGACGATTTTGCTTCTCTTTGCCAGCAGGATGGGATAGAAGCCGATGTCTATGGGCAGTGGTATGCGAAGTGGCAGGAAAATTATTTTGCCAGCAGCCAGCGTTTCCTGCCGTTGGTAGAGTTTGCCCTGCAAGGTCATTTGCTGGAAAATACCTCAGAGACCCATACTGCAGCAGAGCAGATTTTATTCCTTTTGGGGGATTACGAAAGTGACATCAATGATTTTTATTTAAATGAACGCAAGGGAATCTACCAGCAGTATATTTTCCAAGCTGGCGGCGACTTACAGGATAAAATTGCAGCAGAGCTGGCTTTGTATCAAATCAGTGAAAAATTCCAAAAGCAGATGATGCAGATGATTTTCTCCCGTCAAAATGCAGAAGAGCGCATGTTTTTGCTGAAATGGGCCGAACCGTTTTTTACGATACAGATAGACAATATTCAGGATTTCCTGCAGGAAGGAGAACTGGCAGATGTTTCCCGGGAAACTTTGGAACGGCTGACTGCATTGAAACGGCAGAATCTTACAGCGTATCTGGCTGACAGTCAGGCATATAGTCAGGCCCTGCAGCAGCGCGATAAAGATTTCAATGCTTTACTGTTTCGCATGCGGACAGATTTGCAAAACAAAGTGAAGGACGGAAGTAAGAGAAGGGATTCATAATGAGCATTCCTATTGTGGCTGACCCTCAGCCACTGCCGGAACAGTTTCTGACAATTGAAGCACCGGAAGTATGGGTCAGTCAAAAGCCGCAGCGCGGCGACCACATCCGCGTCTCGCGTCTTAACGGACTTTACTATCATCACGGCATTTATGTAACGGATGATGAAGTCATCCACTTTACCGGCGACGATGATGACAGCGTTTTGGACTGGTCGAAAGCTCATGTTATTCGTACGGATTTGGCCAGATTCCTGGATGGCGGTACAGTGGAAATCAAAGTATACAATGAAGACGAACTTTCTGACCTTTATCCGGTGGAGGGAATCGTCAACTATGCACGTGCCTGTTTGGGGGATGCTGGTTACCATTTGGTATTCAACAACTGCGAACATTTTGCAAATGTCTGCACATTGGGCAGATATCGCAGTCGGCAGGTGGAAGACGTCTTGGGAGGAAATCTTATGAGTGTATTGGGCAGTATTTGGGATAGTATCAAAGGTGTTTTTAGCGGCAATTCTTCTTCGGGCGGTAACCGTTCGACCAGCAATTACAATTATGAACCAGATAAGGTTCGTGTGGCGGAGATTGAGCGGAATCTGAAACTGGAGATGGCCGATAAAGAACGGGAGCGCGTAGAACTGATGCGCGATGCCCAGCTGGAACTCCTGAGAGCACAGGCCATGACGCAGATCGCAATCGACGAGGCGCGTACAAAGAATATGAAAGCCTTTGCGGAGCAGCTTGCCGTATTGCAGGAGAAAATGCTGGAAGTCGCTAAGAACCGCATCGTTATCATCGAAGAGGGCTCTCTGCCGATGATTCACGAAATTGAAGCCTTTTATGAAGAAGTAGGTAATCGGATTCAGGCGAAGGGGGATGAATATACGACGAAAAAACTGCCGCAGCTTCTAAACTTGCTGCAGCAATACGAAAAAGATTCACCAGAATATGAGATTTTCGTCTCACAAATCAAGGATGACCGAGAACGTCAGAACCAGTTCATCATGACGCAGCTGCAGAAGATACAGGAACGTCAGGAGCTGGTGACCAAGAGTTTTCTAGAGACAAAAGATAAAATCATTGAACAGACTGGCAGGATTACGCAGACTATTGCAGAAGAGTATCTAAAAAAGAAGGCGGCATCCCTGCTGCCAGATTATCCAGGCGCAGACATGCCGCCGGAACTTGTCCACAAGAAAACAGGGGCTGAGGCACTGTTGAGAGGGCAGAAGAAAGAGCTGCTGCCAGAGGGGCAAAAAGGGAAAAATCCATAATATAATGATAGCGTGCTGGTGATTTCCTTCCTATATATAAGCTCATCAATAGGACCGGGAGACTCCATGAAAAAAATTTATGACAAAATAAAAAACGCGTGTGTGCCTTGCGTTTATGGCGAAGATACGATATAATGACTACAGTCAACAAAAAGAATCATTGCCTTTTTAAGATGCGTACTGCGATACGCATAAAGGGAGCCAGATAAAGTAACGTCATAAGCTTACGTAAAGCCAGGAGCTTTCTTATGCATACGCATAGGGGAGCTCCTTTTTCTAAATTTAGGGCCAAAAGACAATGACCATGAAGTGTTTTGATCGGTTTTTTTAAGGAGTGATTGACTTGGGGAAAACAAATGTATCCTTACGGGGCAAGAATGTCCTCGGACTCGCTGATTTTTCGGCTGAGGAAATCCGTCTCGTGCTTGAGACGGCCAAGGAAATGAAGAACATCATTCATCGCGACATCAAGAAAGTCCCGACGCTGCGCGGCAAGTCCATTGTCACGCTGTTCTACGAGCCAAGCACGCGTACCCGCACGTCTTTTGAGCTCGCCGGCAAGTACCTCGGTGCCGATGTCGTCAACATCACGGCCGGTTCTTCGAGTATCGTCAAGGGCGAGAGCCTGCGCGATACGCTCTACACGATTGAGGCCATGGGCGTCGATGCCATCGTCATGCGCCATAAGGCAGAGGGCGCTGCCGAGTACGCTTCGCGCGTCGTGAGCCCGGTCATCATCAACGCCGGCGATGGCGCCCATGCACATCCGTCGCAGGGCCTTCTGAACCTCTTCACGATTGAGCAGCACAAAGGCCATCTCGAAGGCCTCAAAGTTGCGATTCTCGGTGATGTGCTCCACAGCCGCGTGGCTCGTTCGGATATCTACGGCATGCGCAAGATGGGCATGGAAGTGCATATCGCAGGGCCAAAGACTTTGCTGCCGCGTTTCCTCTACGAGGAGCCGGGCGTCGTCGTGCATGAGCGCATTGAAGATGCCATCAAAGACGCCGATGTCATCGAAGTCCTGCGCATCCAGCTCGAGCGCATGAAGGGCGGCCTGTTCCCGACAACGCGCGAATACGCCCGCATCTTCGGCCTCAACAACGAACGCCTCGCGCTCGCGAAAGACGACGTGCTCGTCCTGCATCCGGGCCCGATGAATAAAGGCTGGGAAATTTCGCCGTTCGTCGCCTACGGTGACAATTCCGCCATTCAGGAAGAAGTACAGAACGGCGTAGCCGTCCGCATGGCACTCTTTACCTTGGTTCTGACGGGAGGAAAACAAGAATGAAAATGATCCTGAAAAATGGCCGGGTCATCAATCCGGCAGAGCATTTTGATGATATTGCGGATGTCCTCATCGAAGACGGCAAGATTAAAGCCGTCGGCAAAGACCTCGCAGCCGAAGGCGCCGAAGTCTACGATGCCACGGGCAAGATTGTCACGCCGGGCCTCATCGACATGCACGTGCATTTCCGTGAGCCGGGTCAGGAAGCCAAGGAAGACTTCGAGTCGGGCTCCAAGGCAGCAGCTGCCGGCGGCTACACGACGGTCGCCACGATGCCGAACACGAAGCCGGTCGTCGATACGGCAGCCATGGTGCGCAGCCTCGAAAAGCGCGCTGAGGATGTCGCCAAAGTCCATATCCGCATTATCGGTGCGGTGACGAAGGGCCAGAAAGGGCAGGAGCTTGCCGAGCTCGGCGACATGGTCGAAGCCGGTGCCGTGGCCTTCTCCGATGACGGCCACTTTGACCCGACGGCCAAGGTCCTCCTCAATGCTTACGATTATCTCCATACGTTCGATAAAGTCATCATCAACCACGAAGAAGAGCCTTCGCTCGTTGAAGAAGGTGTCATGAACGAAGGTCATAGAAGCGCAATGCTCGGCATGAAGGGCCGTCCGACGGTCGCCGAGGATATCGCCGTGGCCCGTGACATTCTGCTTGCCGAATACGCCGGCGCGCGCGTCCACGTCGCCCACATCAGTTCGGGCCGCTCCGTGCAGCTCGTGCGCGAGGCGAAGGCACACGGCATCCGTGTGACGACGGAGGTCACGCCGCATCATCTGACACTGACGGATGAATGCGTCAACCTCTACGACAGTTCGACAAAGACGAATCCGCCTCTGCGCACGCAGAGCGATGTCGACGCCATGGTCGAAGGCCTCAAAGACGGCACGATTGATGCCATCGTCACGGACCATTCCCCGCACGCACAGGAAGAGAAGGACCGCGAGTACGCCTTTGCGCCGAGCGGCTTCCCAGGTCTTGAGACGGCCATTGGCGTGCTCTTCACGGACCTCTGCCAGACGGGCAAGGTCGACATCCCGACGATTATCGAAAAGATGACTTGGGGTCCTGCGCAGGCCTTCCAGCTCGATGCCGGCACGCTGAACGTCGGCGCCAATGCCGATGTCACGGTCATCGACCCGAATCTCACGTGGACGGTCGATGCCAAGAAATTCTACACGCGCGGCAGCCATTCGCCGTTCGTCGGCCGCGAGCTCACGGGCAAACCGGTCCTGACAATCGTCGATGGCAAGGTCGTCATGAAGGACGGCAAGGTACTCTGATTAGCGAGGTGTTTTGAGTGAAAGGAAAATTGATCCTGGAGGACGGCAGCGTTTTCCCTGGGGAACTTTTGAATAATATCAAGGCTACGGGCGAAGTAGTCTTCAATACCGGCATGGTCGGCTATCAGGAAAGCTTGACAGACCCGTCGTACTGCCGCCAGATCCTGACGCTGACGTATCCGATGGTCGGCAACTACGGCATCGCGGATATCTTCATGCAGTCGCGCAAATCCTTCGTCAATGGCTTTGTCATCGGCGAGCTCTGCGAACACGGCAGCAACTGGCACTACGAGACGAGCCTTGCAGACTTCCTGACGAAGCAGGGCGTACCGTGCCTCTACAACGTCGACACGCGTGCCGTCACGCGCAAAATCCGCAACGCCGGCACGATGAAGGGTATCATTGTCCCCGAGGACGCTGCCCAGACGGAAATCGACGAACTCTTCGCCGTACCGATTAAAAAAGACGTCGTCATGGAAGTCACGACGCCGGAAGCGTACACGCTCGAAAGCACGCTTGAGGATCCTTCGAAGGCTCCTTTTGTTGTCGCCATGGATTTCGGCGTCAAGCAGAACATCATCAAGTCGATGCATGACCTCGGCTTCAAGGTCACGGTCGTGCCGGCTCATACGACGGCCGAAGAAGTCCTCGCGATGAATCCGGACGGCGTGTTCCTGTCGAACGGCCCTGGCGACCCGGCCGATGTACCGGAAATCGTCGCCGAGGTCAAAAAGCTCATCGGCAAGAAGCCGATTTTCGGCATCTGCCTCGGCCATCAGCTCTTAGCTCTCGCGATGGGGGCAAAGACCTACAAGCTGAAGTTCGGCCATCGCGGCACGAACCAGCCGGTAAAGGACCTGCGCACGGGCAATGTCTACATTTCCTCGCAGAACCACGGCTTTGCCGTCGATGAAGAATCCCTCAAGGGCCTGCCCCTTGAAGTCACGCACATCAACGTCAACGATGGTACGGTTGAAGGCATGCGCCACAAGGAGCTGCCGATTTTCTCCGTGCAGTATCATCCGGAAGCTGCTCCGGGCCCGGACGACAATATGTATCTGTTCGACGAGTTCTGGAACATGCTGAAGAAAGGGGAATGACTCGTGCCAAAGAAAGCAAATCTCAAGAAAGTAATGGTCATCGGCTCCGGCCCAATCATCATCGGTCAGGCCGCTGAATTCGACTACGCCGGCTCGCAGGCCTGCCGCGCGCTCAAAGAAGAAGGCCTCGAGGTCGTCCTCGTCAACTCGAACCCTGCGACGATCATGACGGATACGCATATCGCGGACCGCGTCTACATTGAGCCTCTGACGCCGGAATTCCTCGAAGAAATCATCTCGAAGGAACGTCCGGACGGCCTCCTTGCCACCCTTGGCGGTCAGGCCGGTTTGAACCTCGCCGTACAGCTTTCGGAGCGCGGTGTGCTCGAAAAATACAAGGTCGAACTGCTCGGCACGCCTTTAAAGGCCATTGAGCGCGCCGAGGACCGCGAGCTCTTCAAGGAAACGATGCAGAAGCTCGGCGAGCCAATCCCCGAAAGCACGATTGTCGAGGATGTGCCGTCGGCCGTGGAATTTGCCAATGAAATCGGCTATCCGGTCATCGTCCGTCCGGCCTACACGATGGGCGGCACAGGCGGCGGCATTGCCGAGAACGAGGAAGAACTCGTCGAAATCGTCATCAAGGGCCTCACGTACTCGATGATTGGCCAGGTCCTCATCGAGCGCAGCGTCGCAGGCTGGAAGGAAATCGAGTATGAAGTCATGCGCGATGGTCATGACAACTGCATCACCGTCTGCAACATGGAAAACTTTGATCCGGTCGGCGTCCATACGGGCGATTCCATCGTCGTGGCACCTTCGCAGACGCTGACGGACCATGAATACCAGATGCTGCGCTCGGCTTCACTTCGCATTATCCGTGAGCTCGGCATCGAGGGCGGCTGCAATGCGCAGTATGCACTCGACCCGAACAGCAACCGCTATTACGTCATCGAGGTCAACCCGCGTGTCAGCCGTTCCTCGGCCCTCGCTTCGAAGGCCACGGGCTATCCGATTGCGAAAGTTTCCGCAAAAATCGCCATCGGCTACACGCTCGATGAAATTACGAACGCCGTCACGCAGAAGACGAAAGCCTGCTTCGAGCCGGCCCTCGACTACTGCGTCGTCAAATTCCCGCGCTGGCCGTTCGATAAATTCGTCTACGCCGACCACACGCTCGGCACGCAGATGAAGGCCACGGGCGAGGTCATGAGCATCGACCGCCACTTCGAAGGTGCCCTCCTGAAGGCCGTCCGCTCCCTCGAAATCGGTGTACACCGCCTGCACATGGACAAGATGGACGCCTGGGACGATGCCCGCGTCAAGAAGAATCTTGCCCGCATCAACGATGAGCGCATTTTCGTCATCGCCGAAGCCCTGCGCCGCGGCATTGCGACGATTGACGAGATTCACGACATCACGAAAATCGACAAATGGTTCCTCTATAAGATTCAGAACATCACAGCGGTCGAGAACAAACTGAAGGCCGAGGCCCTGACGCCGAGCCTGATGCTCGAGGCCAAGAACATCGGCCTTGCCGACCGCTCGATTGCCGAAATCACGGGCAAGACGATGGATGAAGTCCGCACGGCCCGCAAGACGATGCACATCCTGCCGAAGTACAAGATGGTCGATACGTGCGCAGCGGAATTCGAAGCCGCCACGCCGTACTACTACTCGACCTTCCAGGCTCAGGAAGATGAAGTCAAGGTTTCGGATGCACGCAAGGTCATCGTCCTCGGCTCCGGCCCCATCCGCATCGGTCAGGGCGTTGAGTTCGACTACTGCTCGGTTCACTCCGTCTGGGCCCTGCGCGAGATGGGCATCGAGGCCATCATCATCAACAACAACCCGGAGACGGTTTCGACTGACTTCGATATTTCCGACCGTCTCTACTTCGAGCCTCTGACGGCTGAGGATGTCCTGAACATCATCGACAAAGAGAAACCGGAAGGCGTCATCGTTCAGTTTGGCGGCCAGACGGCCATCAACCTCGCGGCATCGCTGCAGAAGGCCGGCGTCAAAGTCTTTGGCACGTCCGTCGACGACATCGACCGCGCCGAAGACCGCGAACGCTTCGACGAAGTCCTGACGCAGACGCAGATCCCGCGACCGCAGGGCATCAGCGTCACGAATCTTGACGAGGCTGTCACGGGTGCCGCGAAGATCGGCTATCCTGTTATGGTCCGCCCGTCGTACGTCCTCGGCGGCCGCGCGATGGAAATCGTCTACAACGAAGACGAGCTGCGCGACTACATGAGCCGTGCCGTAAAAGTCACGCCGGACCATCCGGTCCTCGTCGACCGCTACATGCAGGGCACGGAAGTCGAAGTCGATGGCATCTCCGATGGCGTTGATGTCGTCATTCCGGGCATCATGGAGCATGTCGAACGCGCCGGTGTACACTCGGGCGACTCGATTGCCGTTTACCCGCCGCAGACGCTGTCGTCGAAGGTCATTTACACGATTATCGACTACACGAAACGCCTGGCGCTTTCACTGCATGTCAAGGGCCTGCTGAACATCCAGTTCGTCGTCGTCGACGGCGAAGTCTACATCATCGAGGTCAACCCGCGTTCGTCGCGTACGGTGCCGTTCCTCTCAAAGGTCACGAACGTCGACATGGTCGGCATTGCGACGCGCATTGCCATGGGCCATACGCTGAAGGAACTCGGCTACAAGTCCGGCCTCGTACCGCCGAAACCATACGTTGCCGTCAAGGCTCCGGTCTTCTCGTTCGCGAAGATGACGGATGTTGATATCGCGCTCGGACCTGAGATGAAGTCCACGGGCGAGGTCATGGGCATCGATTATCACTATGCGCGCGCCCTCTACAAGGCCATCATCGGCTCGGGCATTCACGTCCCGACGAAGGGCTGCATCCTCTTCACGGTTGCCGATAAGGATAAGGAAGAAATGAAGCAGCTTGCGAAGGCCTTTGCAGAGCTCGGCTTCGAGATTGCCGCAACGGAAGGCACGGCCAAGGCCATCCAGTCGATGGGCATCGACGCCGAAGTGGTCGGCAAAGTCCACGAACGCAGCACGGATATCATCCAGATGATCAAGAACGGCAAGATCAACATGGTCATCAACACGCTGACGCAGGGCAAGCATTCCGCAAAAGACGGCTTCAAGATCCGCCGCGCGACGGTCGAGCATGGCATCGCCTGCCTGACGTCCCTCGATACGGCCTGGGAAGTCCTGCGCGTGCTCTCGTTCATGCGCGAACGCCGTCTCGTCTACTCGCTGGCTATTCAGGATTACGTAGGTGGTGGTGATGATCTTGCCTAACTCGCCTGAAGCGACTAAATTTGTGCAGGACGCCAAAGTCCTTGCCCAGCAGGAGCTCGCCACGGACGTTTTCTTCCTCGTCGTCGAAGCGCCGAAAATCGCGCGCGCGGCCAAGGCCGGACAGTTCGTGCAGCTGCGGATTCTCTCGGGAGACTTCACGCTGCGCCGTCCTGTCGGCGTGGCGGCTGTTGACTCCAAAAAGGGCAGTGTGGCCTTCATTTACCGCGTCGTAGGGCGCGGCACGAAGGCCCTCTCGGCTCTGATGCCGGGCGAAATGGTCAATGTCCTCGGACCTCTTGGCCACGGCTTTACCATGAAGTACCAGCGGCCGCTGATTGTCGGCGGCGGCATGGGCCTTTCGCCTCTGCTTTACTACGCGGATGCGATGAAGGGCAAGGCCGACGTCCTCATGGGCGGCAAGACGGCCGAAGAACTCTTCTGGACGAATCTCTTTGACGACCTCACGCAGGAAGTTTTTGTGACGACGGATGACGGCTCGATGGGCACGAAGGGCTTTACGACGACCCTGCTGCCGGAGCTCCTTGAAAAGGGGAATTACGACGTCGTCGTGACCTGCGGCCCGGAAATCATGATGCGCGGCGTCGCCAAGATTGTCAAAGAACACGGCCTGCCGTGCGAAGTATCCCTCGAAAAGCGCATGGCCTGCGGCCTTGGCGCGTGCCTGTCGTGCTCGATTGACACGACCGACGGCCAGCGCAAAAAGGTCTGCAAGGACGGTCCCGTGTTCCCCGCAGAGGAGGTGTTCGCATGAGCTCGCTTTACGAAAAAGATAAGATGCTCCATACGAATCTTCTCGGCATCGAAATGAATACGCCGGTGCTGACGGCCTCGGGCACGTTCGGCTTCGGCGAGGAATTTGCCGATTTTGTCGACCTTGCGCGCCTCGGCGGCGTCATGGTCAAGGGCACGACGCTGAGGCCGCGCCGCGGCAACGACGGCGTGCGCATCACAGAAACGCCAAAGGGCATGCTGAACTGCATCGGCCTTGAAAATCCGGGCGTCGAGCTCTTCCTGAAGGAGACTTTGCCGCGCATTCAGCAGTACGGCATGAACGTCATCGTCAATATCTCGGGAAGTACGGCCGAGGAATACGGCGAGCTTGCCGGACTCCTCGATGTCGACGGCGTGGCCGCAATTGAGCTCAACGTCTCGTGTCCGAATGTCAAGGAAGGCGGCATCGTCTTCGGCACGGACCCGCAGGCTGCGGCCGCCGTCGTGCGCGAGGCCAAGGCTCATACGAAAAAGCCTGTAATTCTCAAGCTTTCGCCGAATGTGACGGATATCGTCGCGATGGCCAAAGCCGTCGAAGAGGCCGGTGCCGATGCGATTTCCCTCATTAATACGTTACTCGGCATGGAAATCGACATTCACCGCTATCGTCCGGTACTCGGCAACATCACGGGCGGGCTTTCGGGCCCTTGCGTGAAGCCGGTCGCCGTCCGCATGGTCTGGCAGGTCGCACAGGCCGTCCATATCCCGATTATCGGCATGGGAGGCATCGCGAGTGCCGAGGACGCCGTCGAGTTCTTCCTCGCCGGTGCGAGTGCCGTCGCCGTCGGCACGGCGAACTTCACGGACCCCGAAATCACGATGAAAATCTGCGATGGGCTGACGGAATATCTTAAGAAACAGGGCTTTACAAGCATCGAAGAAATTGTCGGCAAAGCCAATCCGGGATTCCTCGGATTTAATAAGACAGGTTCAGGGGAAGGAGCGAAGGCAGAATGACGATGAAAGCGGATGACCGCTTAATTGTGGCGCTTGATTTCCACACGATGGAAGATGTCAAAGCCTTAGTGGAAACGCTTGGTGAAAGTGTCTCGTATTATAAGGTCGGCATGGAGCTTTTCTACAGCGTCGGCGGCGAAGTGGTCCGCTATCTGCGCGAAGAGGGCAAGCATGTCTTTTTAGACCTCAAGCTCCACGATATCCCGAATACCGTGGCGGGCGGCCTTTGCTCGCTGATGAATCTCGGTGCGGATATCCTCAATGTGCACGCAAGCGGCGGCTATACGATGATGAAGACGGCAGCCGACCGCCTGCATGCGGAGGCTGAAAAGCAGGGCGTTCCGTGTCCGAAGCTCATCGCCATCACGGTGCTCACGAGCATCAATCAGGAGGATTGGGACGGCGTCGGCCAGACGCTGCCGATTAAAGACGCGGTCGTGCGGCTTGCAAAGCTGGCAAAGTCCGCAGGGCTTGACGGCGTCGTCGCTTCGCCGCAGGAGGCTGCGCTGATTCGCGAGGCCTGCGGCAAGGATTTCCTGATTGTCACGCCGGGCGTGCGTCCGGCAGGCTCGGCCGTGAACGACCAGAGCCGCATTGCAACGCCGAGTGCAGCCCTCAAAAACGGCGCGAGCCACCTCGTCATCGGCCGGCCGATCCGCGCCGCCGAGGACCCGAAGGCCGCGGCCGAAGCAATCTTGAAAGAAATGGAGACGGTGAAATAATGGGTATGACGGAAGAAGAAGTAAAAGAGCTCCTCATTAAGACGAATGCCATCATGAACGGCCATTTTCTGCTGACGTCGGGCCTGCACAGCCCGCATTATGTGGAGAAGTTCAATGTGCTGCAGCATCCTAAGTACACGCAGCAGCTCTGCGAGGCCATGGCAGAAAAGTTTAAGGACGCAAATATCGAGACCGTTGTCGGTCCGATGACGGGCGGCATCCTGCTCGCACATGAGACGGGCAAGGCTCTTGGCACGCGCGCAATCTTCACGGAGCGCGTGAATGGCAAGATGACGTTCCGCCGCGGTTTCCACCTGCATCCGGGCGAGCGCTGCCTGATTGTCGAGGATATCGTGACGACGGGCGGCTCCATTAAGGAAGTCATCGATGTCGTCAAGGCCAATGGCGGCGTGCCGGTGGCCGTGAGCATGCTCGTGGACCGCAGCGGCGGCAAGGTCAATTTCGGCGATGTGCCGTGCACGGCGCTGCTGCATCTGAACGTTGAGACGTACAAGCCGGAGGACTGCCCGCTCTGCAAGCAGGGAATTCCGATGACGAAGCGCGGATCTACTGGAAAAAAATGATATAATTGAGTCTCTTTCGAGGGATGTAAGGAGCAGTCAGTGGAAACTGGCTGCTCCTTTTTTTAGTACGCGGGACTAGTTCGATGAAAAAGGCGCTGACACAGGCTGTCTGACGTTACGCGTGGTTGTTGACTAAATTTATTTTTTTTCTTTTATGGCATCCTTACAAAAGAGCTAAACGCACTTCGTTTGGACGGACGCTCTTTTGCAAGGGTTCTGGCGGACAAAAAATAAATTCTTCACGCCAACAACCAAAGCTTCACTTACAGTCAGCCTATGTCAGCTTACTGCCCTTGCTCTCCAGTCATTGTCATGATACGATAATAATATAAAGTAGATTGAAGAAGGAGAGATTGCGATGAAGTGCGATTGTGCGAACTGCCCTACGCATGTCTGCTATACGAAGGGCGTGAATTGTACGGGGGTGCCTGCCGATGAGGTGCTGGCGGAGTATACGGAGGAAGAGCGCAAAATCATGAAGGCCGCGGCTTATGTCGAGGGGACGTTTTACAGCAATATCACGCGGCTTCAGGAAACGGCGGAGTTTGCGAAGGCGATGAGGTATAAAAAGCTCGGCATGGCGTTTTGTATTGGGCTCAATGAAGAGGCGCGTTATATCGCGCGGTTTTATCAGCAGCAGGGGTTCACGTTTTACAGTGTCTGCTGCAAGAACTGCAGTGTGGCAAAGAAGGAACTCGGACTCAAGCAGGTGAAGCCGGAGCTTTCGCATGAGGCGATGTGCAATCCGAAGATGCAGGCGAAGTTTCTCGCGGAGAAGGGAACGGAGCTTTATATTTCGTGCGGACTCTGCGTCGGACATGATACGATTTTCAACAAGAGCTGCGAAGGGCCGGTGACGACGCTCGTGGTGAAGGACCGGCTGCTCGCGCATAATCCGCTCGGAGCGATTTATTCGCGGTACTGGAAACGCAAGCTCGGCATTATGGAGCCGGGAGAGGTTTGAGGCTGAGGCCTTGCAGGGGGCTCAAGCGTTTACCTCTTGTTAACAAATCGATAATCTCTTTGTGCACAAAATCTTCTATAATGTAAAGTGTAGAAAGTGAATAACGTCGATTTAGAGGGGGCTTCCTCAATGAAAAACGCATTTCCAGCCATGCATTGCCACTGCTTTAAGGACATCAGCCTGAAATCACAGCGCAGGATGATGCAGGATGCGGCGCGCGGCAAGTGGTATAATCTCGTCCGTCTGCGGGATATTCCCGCCTTTGCTGCGTGGCTTACGGATGATTTCCATGAATGGACGCAGCAAAGTCCGGATGTGGGGGAGGTCCTCAGGGCACATAAACATGGCATGACGATTGTGGTCTATTACGACGGGCGCCGGACAATATGCGGCCGCCATGTCATGCTGCTCTGGCATACATTCTGCTGTTTCCGCGAGGACATTCTGAACGGCACGGCGCCGGGTTCTTATGAAGAACATGAGGAAAATACGGAAAGCAGCGCGGGCAGCGAAAATCTTGAGGAGAGTGCATTGCCGGAGCTGAAAGAAGCCTGATTTACGTCAATGGAGCATATATGGGTATGAAGGACAGGTCATGGTTTCATCTCTTAACCTGTGCAGGGGATGAAACGATGGCCTGTTTTCTTTTGTTGTTTGTCCTCCCAGTATGTTATAATATAGTTCATTGGTAGGTTTTGGGATTTTGGAAAGTGTGTATCTTTATGGCAAAACAGATGAAGTCCCTTCGGGAACCTCAAAATAATGGGCTGAAGGGACTGGATGATGAGGAACAGGAGCCAAGGCCTTATGCGGCGGTGAGTTCGATCAGCATGACGCTCGGCCTTTTTGCCCTTGGCATTGCCTGGCGCCGGGCGGGGCTGATTTTGGGGCTGCCTCGGGAAATCGGCGAGGGAATTCTTGCGTTCACGTTTGTGCTCTGGCTCTTCTTGCTTGCGCATTATGCCGGGCAGATTCTGAGAAGTCCGCACGGGGCAGGTCGGGAGTTTTCTCTGCAGCTGGAGAATCCGTTCTTTACGCTTGTGCCGATTACGACGGGGCTTGCAAGCGTCGCTTTGTCACCGTATCTGCCGGATTTTTCAAAAATCATGCTGGTCATTGGCGTTGTGGGGCAGCTTGGCTTCAGCTCGTATCATATCGGCAGCCAATGGCGCGGCAATACGCCGCTTGCGATGGAGACACCGGCGATGTACATGCCGACGGTCGGCGCGAATTTTGCTTCGGCCATTGCGCTCGGTGCTTTTGGCGAAAATGAATGGGGCTATCTCTTCTTTGGCGCGGGTTTTCTCTCTTGGATGAGTCTTGAAGCGGCGTTCCTCTTTCGCCTGCGCACGGCAGAGCCCATGCAGCCAAAGGAACGGCCGCTTATGGGCATCCAGCTTGCACCGGCTTTTGTCGGCAGTTCGGCTTATCTGTCGTGCAATGGCGGGCAAATCGATGCCGTCGTCTTAGGGCTCATCGGCTACGGTCTGCTCAATCTCTTTTTCCTGCTGCGGCTCATCACGTGGATTTTGCGCATTGGTCTCTCGATGTCGCTTTGGGCGTTCTCTTTCGCCATGGCCTCGATGGTCAATGTCGGTTTTCAGCTCTGGCACGCGGAGATAACAGGTTCTTTCCAAATGCTCGGCATGGCCTTCGTTGTCTGCGGGACCTCGGTTATTGGCCTGCTGCTTTTTGGCACGGCGCGGCTGGTGGCTGCACGCAAGTAAAATTAGAACAAGTAAAAAAGACACTCCTTCTCAGCCAAATTATGGCGCAGGAAGGGGTGTCTTTTCTTTTTATGTTTTTATTCGTTTTTTGCGCAGCTGACCAAAAAGCAGCGCGAGCTGGTTATTTGTGCTGGCCGCAGCCATGTCCGTGCTGACCTTGTCCATTATGCTGGCCGCAGCCGTGTCCGTGCTGACCATGTTCATGATGTTCGTGGTGGCTGCAGTGGACGGCGGGGTCGTAGTTGAGGGTGCCTTTGAGGAAGTCTTCTGCGGCTTTGTCGGCATTTCCCGAGGCGCCGCCGTAGAGGGTGATGCCGGCACTGCTGAGGGCCGACTGGGCGCCGGCGCCGATGCCGCCGCAGATCAGGGTGTCGACGCCGTTTTGCTGCAGCAGGGTCGCGAGGGCGCTGTGACCGGCTTCGCCCGCGGGCAGAATCTCCGAAGAGATGATTTTTTTATGGCCGACTTCATCGGCAATCGTGTAGACTTTGAAGGCCTGTGTCTTGCCGAAGTGCTGGAAGATATTCTGCGTGTTTTCGTCGTAGGTGATGGCGAGTTTCATGGGAAAGACTCCTTTCTGATACGGGATACTTTGATAAGCAGCCTGTGCAGGGCCCTTGGCATCATCGGGCAGATGATGAGGGCAGGAGGCTGTGCTTTGGCGGAAGGGGCAGGACAGGTCGGGCATTTCCCGGCAGAAAGCGTAGCTGCCGCCCGCGAAATGCAGGGGCCGCCCTTCGACGAGGGCCGCGGTCAGGCGTTTGCGCGCCGAGGCGTAGAGGGCCTGTACGGTTGTGCGGGCCACGAGCATCTGCGCGGCGCATTCTTCCTGTGTCAGCCCTTCGTAGTCGAGCAGGCGCAGGCATTCGTATTCCTCAAGCGTCAATGTGACGGGCGGCCTGCCCGTCGGCGGCTCGGGGCCAAACGCACGGAACTGCGGCCTTTGGCAGATGCGGCGCTTCTTGCAGGGTCTTGCCATCGTATCCTTCCTTTCCTTTTTCTTGGGGTTTTAGCAGTATTTTTATTGACATATGTCATTTATTACTTTTATTATAGTTCATTTACGACATATGTCAATAACTAAGATGAAACAGAGTGCATACTATGCTTATCCTGCATCATGCACTCTGTGCAATAGGCATTTCACATAAAAGGGATTCCTGCGTATAATGAAAGCATGAGGAAGGGATTTTCAGGCAATATGAAGTTTCTTTCCATATAATAGGATAAGAAAAGAAGGGCGGCAGTGCTGCAGGATGCATGATAAGAATTGCGGTGCTGCCCGTTGAATCGGAATAAGATCGCAAGTTATTGCATGAAAGGGAATTGATTATGAAGCAGGATAAAGATACGCAGGAAAAGAAAGGCAAAAGCGGGCCGAGAATGTCGCGCCGGAAGTTCCTCGCCATCTGCGCAGGGGCCATTGTACTGGCGGGCGGCGGCTGGGCGCTTTCGCGCAACGAACTTGCAAACCGTCTGGCAGGCCGTGCCATGGGTGCGGCACAGGGCAAGCTGCCCATCGACTATGTGCGGCAGGTCATCGCGGCGGACAATGAGCACGCGCGCACGATCATGTGGCAGTCGGACTCGGCCATGCGTGAGCCGGCCGTCGAATACCGCCTGCAGGGCGGGGAAAAGGTCTCGTCTGTCAAGGCAAAACAGGAGACTTTTACCGATGACGGCGTGACGGTCGAGCTTTATACGGCGGGCCTCTGCGGGCTTGAAGCCGGTCAGAAATACGAATACCGCATCAAGGCCGATGGCGAGGCCGACGACTGGCACAGCCTGCAGACGGATGACGGCGGCGATTTTTCCGCGCTGATTTTCCCCGATTCGCAGTCAAATGACTATTCGGACTGGAAAAACCTTGCACAGAACGCCGCAAAGCGCAATGAAGATGCGGATTTCTTCATCAACATGGGCGACCTTGTCGACAACGGCGAGGACCATCGCCAGTGGGATGCGTGGTTTGACGCCGTCGCGGGCATCATTGACCGCATTCCGGTCGCGCCGCTCATGGGCAATCACGAGACGTACAACGAGGACTGGAAAGTCCGCGAGCCTGTGGCTTACCTCAAAGAATTTGCCCTGCCTCAAAATGGCAGCGAGGAATTTGCGCGCCGCTATTATTCGTTTGACTACGGCGAGGCCCATTTCATCGTGCTCGACACGCAGACGGACGAGGCTGCGGACTTCCATCAGGGGCTTCTCGAGACGCAGCAGGCATGGTTCCGCGAAGATGTCAAAAAGACTGATAAGAAGTGGAAAATCGTGCTGATGCACAAGGACCCGCTGCAGTACCGCATTGCGAATCGTCCGGAACGTCAGGAGGGATTTTCCGACGAAGGCCGTGCGTGGATGCCGCTTTTCGATGAAGCGGGCATTGACATCGTGTTTTCCGCGCACCTGCATACGTACCGCAACCGCGGGCATATCAAAAATTTCCAGCGCGACGAGAGTGGCCCTCTCTACATCCTGACGGGCGTTGCCGGCAATGTGCGCTATCCGGGGCTCTGGGTCGACCATGCTCTCGATAAAGTCGTCGCGCCGCAGCCGGAGACGGACAATTACCTGACGCTGGCCGTCAAAAATAGCATAGCTGAGATTGCCTGCTATCTGCCCGATGGTACGGAAATCGACCACGAGACGTTGAAAAAATAAAATCAAACTGCAAAACAGGTAGGCTGTCTGCTGACAGGGAGGATGAATCTTCCATCAGCGGACAGCCTTTTGTGATGGAAGTCTTATAGGATATGTGTGTTCTATGGTATAATGAAGGCACTCATAACGTAAAATACGTAAAATGGATTTGTATTGGCTTACGAAGGCCTGAAGTGAATTTTGAGAAAATCCGAGATTTCTGGAGTGATAATTATGCATATTTGTACCTCAGTCTGCCCATACGACTGCCCGGATGCCTGCGGTCTTTTGGTGACGGTGGAGGATGGGCGCGTCATCCGCGTGGCAGGAGACCCTGACCATCCGTTTACGCGCGGCACGCTCTGCCCGAAGATGGCCCATTACGAACGGACGGTCCATTCGCCGCGCCGCCTGACGACGCCCCTGCGCCGCGTGGGGAAAAAGGGCAGCGGCGAGTTTGCGCCGCTTTCCTGGGATGAGGCCTTGAAAATCATCGCGGACAAGTGGCGGCATATCATCAAAGAATACGGCGCGGAGGCCATCCTGCCGTATTCGTATGCCGGCACGATGGGCATTGTCCAGCACGATGCCTATCACGGTCTTTTCTATAAACTCGGCGCCTCGGAGCTTGATCGGACCATCTGCGCGCCGGCCAAGGGCAGGGGCTTTCAGGATGTCATGGGACGCACGCTGCCGACGGCGCCGCAGGAAGCACAGAAAAGCGACTTCATCATTCTTTGGAGCATCCACATGCTGGCGACGGATATTCATTTTCAGCATGATTTAAAGACTGCGCGGCAAAATGGCGCGAAGATTTACTGCATCGACACGTACAAAAATAAAACAGCCGCATGGGCCGACTGCTTTATCGCCGTGCGTCCCGGCACGGATGGCGCGCTGGCCCTCGGCCTGATGCACGTCTTGGCACGCGAAAATCTTACGGACGAGTCTTTTCTTGCTCAAAATGTCATTGGCTGGGAAGAGCTGCGCCGCGAAATTCTGCCGAAGTACACGCCGGAGAAGACGGAAGAGCTGACGGGCGTGCCGGCTGAGACAGTCATAGAGCTTGCGAGGATGTACGGCCAGGCAAAAGCCCCGTTTATAAGGCTCGGCAGCGGTCAGTCGCGCTACCGCAACGGCGCTATGACCTCGCGCCTCATCACCTGCCTGCCCGCCGTTGTCGGGGCCTGGGGCAAACAGGGCGGCGGCCTTTTGACCTCGGCCAGTGCTTCGAAGGCCTATGACAAGAGCATTGTCCGTCATCCCGAGTGGCGGCAGGCGGGCAGGCGCGTCGTCAATATGTGCCGGATTGGCGAGGCCCTGACGCGCGATGACAGCATCCGCAGCCTCTATGTCTATTCGTCGAATCCCGCGTGCACGGCTCCCGACCAGAATCAAGTAATCAAAGGGCTTAGCCGCGAAAATCTCTTTACGGTCGTACACGAGCGTTTTTTGACGGATACGGCGCGCTATGCCGACATCGTCCTGCCGGCCACGACTTCGCTTGAACACGACGATGCGTATTATTCTTACGGCAATTACACGATTCAGTGCGGCTTTCAGGCCATTCCGCCCGTCGGCGAGAGCCGTTCAAACTGGGAAGTCGCCTGTGCTCTGGCCCGCGCGATGGGCATCGAAGACCCGTTTTACCGGCAGTCGGCGAAAGACCTCGTCGAAAAACTCATCGCGACGACCTCGGTCTGGCCGGAGCCCGTCGACAGGGAACTCTTAAAATCGGGCAGACCGACTCCGCTCACCCTGCCTGCCGACTACAATACGTCGTTTGCGACGAAGTCGGGCAAAATCGAAATTCGCAATGACGAACTGACGCCGGCTCTGCCCGATTACCTGCCTCTTGCGGAGGACAAGGGCGAGCTGGCTTTCGTCAATGCCCCCGATATGCGGATCCTCGATTCGTCATTTAACGAGCGCGATGAACTCACAAAAGGGCAGACGATGCTCTTATTCATTCATCCCGAGGACGCCGCCCGCTTTGATGTCCATGACGGCGAGACCGTAACCCTTGCCAATGAGCGCGGCAGTGCCGACTTCACGGCCAAAATCTCGACCTGCACGGGCAAAGGGCAGGTTGTCAGCGAGGGCGTCTGGTGGCAGGAACGCGTCAAGGGGAAGCATTCCGTCAACGTCCTGACGTCACAGAGGCTGACGGATGAAGCCGACGGCAGCACGTTTTACGATGTGCGCGTCGACCTGCATAAGAAATAGAAAGCAAAGGAGTATCTGAGAAACTTTTTATGGAAGCAAAGGAAAATCATACAGTTGAAACAAGCGCAATCGGCGTGCCGCAGCAGTGGGCGACTAGAGGCTTGTTTTTTGTCGGCGGCTTTGGGTCGGCTTCGTGGGCACCGCTCGTGCCTCTTTTAAAGCAGCGCCTGGCCATTGCCGAGGACACACTCGGCCTGCTGCTTCTCTGCATCGGCATCGGTTCGCTGCTGACGATGCCGCTTTCAGGCGCTTTGGCCGCAAAATTCGGCTGCCGCAGGGTACTGACGACAGCAGGGGTTCTCATGGCCCTGATGCTGCCGATTCTCTGCCTTGTGCCTTCTTTTTGGAGCGCGGTGCCGGCCTTGCTGTTTTTTGGCGCCGTGATGGGCAGCATCGATTCCGTGGTCAACATTCAGGCCGTCATCGTCGAGAAGGCTTCGGGACGCCGCCTTATGAGCGGCATGCACGCGCTCTGGAGCATCGGCGGCTTTGTCGGGGCCGGACTTTTCGGCGTCTGGGTCAGCATGCTCGGCCTCACGCCGATGGCTTCGACGCTCATCGCTTCGGGCATTATGATTCTCGTGACGGCCATCGCCGCGCGCCATCATCTCAACTTTGGCGGCGACCCGGGCGGCAAGCTGCTGGCCATGCCCCACGGCATCGTCGTCTTTGTCGGCATCATCGCCTGCATCGCTTTCCTCGTCGAAGGCGCTATGATGGACTGGGGCGGCGTCTTTTTGACGACGGTGCGCGGCTTTGACCTGTCGCTTGCGGGCACGGCCTTTACGGTCTTTTCCGCGGCGATGCTCATCATGCGCCTGTTCGGCGACCGTCTCGTGCAGCGTTTTGGCCAAAAAGTCATCATCATCGGCGGCTGCGCGCTGGCGTTTCTGGGCTTTCTGCTCGTCATTCTCACGCCGAATGCATTTTTGCTCTTTGCGGGCTTTTTCTGCATCGGCATCGGCAGTGCCAATGTCGTGCCTGTCTTCTACACGATGCTCGGCCGTCAGCATGATATGCCGATTAACCTCGCCGTGCCGGCTGTCAGCACGCTCGGCTACCTCGGCATCCTCGCAGGCCCTGCCGTCATCGGCTTTTTCGCGCATCAGACCAGCCTTTTGGCCGCGTTCTGCCTTTTGGCCGGCCTTGTCCTGCTCGAAGCCCTGATGGCCGCACTGACATTCCGGCGCATTTAAAATCAATATAGAAACGGCACAAAGCAGGCCATTGCTGAAGGTGGCCTGCTTTTTTTGCATAAAAGGCAGGATTTCTGCAGGAAAGAACGAATTGTAATATATATGAATTTTATAATGAAAGAATGAAATCTTTGCCATGAGGTACGGTTTCTTTTATTTGGGGATGTTTAAGAGACTGCATGGCCTGTTTGGGGATGCGTTAACATGGATGAGATGGATAAAACAGAGGCAAAAGATAACATAGATAACATAGCAGAGAATCAGCAGGAAGAACAGAGAGCGGGGGAGACGCCCATGAACAGGCAGATTCATGAACGCGATGTCGAGGCAGAGCTCGAAGCCTTGCGCAAAAAATACGATTTAGTCCGGCTGGTGAATCCGGAGGAGTGCCATACCTTTCAGGTCGGCAAAGACCGTTCGTATCATTACGGGCCGAACTGTTACTCCGTCTGGCGCAGCACGAACCGCTGCCGCAACTGCACGAGCCTTCGGGCCCTGAAGACGGGCATGGAACTTCGCAAGACCGAAATTAAGGACGGGGACCTTTACTACATCATCTCGCGGCCCATTGAGATTCTGCGCGAGGACGGCGCGGTTTTTCCGTGTGTCATCGAGATGCTGCGCATCGAGAAGGGAAAGGGCATGACCAAGGACAATCATCATGCTGTGCTGCATGAGGGCATTGACGCCCAATCGTTTGCCGAGGCCCTGCGCACCTCGATGCAGAATCTGCCGACCGGCATGATCTGGTTTAATCTCGAGCACGAGTGCATTTACGCGAACAGCGAGGCCTTCCGCCTGTTTGGCGTGCAGGATGATTTGGAGAAGCTCGGCAAAATTCTGCGCGAATGGTTCCAGCAGGGGACGTTTTCTTCTTCGGATGCGGCGACCTGGATTCAAAAGTACGGCGGCAAGCCGGATGCCGCTGTCTTTCAAATCTGCCGGTATCCGCTCAACGATGCCCAGGGAAAGGATATTGGCACGTACTTTCTCATCAGCGACTGCACGCAGGACCAGAAGAATATGGACCTCGAGCATTTTGGCACGATGCACGACGGACTCATGGGCATTTACAACAAATACGGTTTCTACCGTCAGGCCCGCAAGAATCTCGAGCAGTATCCGGACGAAAAATACCTGATGGTCTGCTCGAATTTCGGTGATTTCAAGCTCTTGAACGGCCTTTACGGCATGACAAAGGGCAATGAGCTTTTGATGCGCGTGGGCGCGATGCTGCGCAAGCACTATGGAGGCGACACGCGCACGGCGTACGGCCGCATCCGCGCGGACCGCTTTGCCATGATGGTGCCGGATAAACTCTTTGACCCCGATGCTTTCCTGAAGGAAATTGAAAATATCGTGCACGGCCAGCGGGAAATCCGCTTTGACCTGCAGATTACCATCGGCATCTGCCGGATTGAAGATGCGCTGACGCCGATTTCCGTGCTCTGCGACCGGGCATTTCTCGCCGCGAGTATGCTGAAGGGGCAGGAGAGCAACGGCTATGTCTGGTATTCGGAGAATATGATGTCGAACAGGATTCGCGACCGCGCCATCCTGAGCCGCTTTGAAGATGCATTGAAGAACGACGAGGTGCAGATTTTCCTGCAGGCACAGGTCGACGCGAAGACGCACCGCGTGCTTGGGGCTGAGGCCCTGTCGCGCTGGCTCCGCGGGGACGGCCGCATCATTCCGCCGAATCTCTTCGTGCCGATTCTCGAAGAACACGGCAAAATCTGGCAGCTCGACTACTATGTCTGGCGCGAGGCCTGCCGCCTTTTGAAGTCCTGGCAGCATACGGAACTGGCGGACCGCTATATTTCCGTCAATATCTCGGTCAAGGATATGTATTATCTGGACCTTTATGGGATTTTCACGGACCTCGTCGAGGAATACGAGATTCCGCCTGAGAAACTCGAGCTTGAAATCACGGAGACGGTCTTCATGGACAAGCCGAAAGAGGCGATTTCCCTGATACGCCGTCTCAAGGAATACGGCTTTGTCATCGCCATCGATGATTTTGGCAGCGGCTATTCGAGCCTGAGCTTTTTAAAGGACATTCAGGCCGATATTTTAAAGATTGATATGGGCTTTCTGCACAAGACGGAGCATCAGGAGCGCAGCCGCATCATTTTAAAATCCGTCATTGCGCTGGCCAGCGAGCTCGGCATGCCGACAGTCGTCGAAGGCGTGGAGACGGAGCAGCAGGTCCGTGACCTCACGGCGATTGGCTGCGATATTTTTCAGGGCTTTTATTTCTCACAGCCCATTCCCGTTGCGGAATACATCGAACGCTTCCAAGACGGCACGGCCGATGTTTCTCAGGCAGGAAAATCCCTTTCTGCCGGCATATAATATGTAAATTTTGAAGTCCTGAAGGCCCTATGGCTTTCAGGGCTTCAGTCTTTTTTCACAGAAGGCGTGTATATATAATAGAAGAATGATTATCTTGGGGAGTGATTGTGATGCGGGTTTTGCTGGCAGAGGACGACAAGCGTCTCGGAAAGCTTATCCAGTATATGTTGGAACAGAATGGCATTCAGGTCGAATGGGTGACGAACGGCAGCGATATTTACGAATACGCGATGTACACGGATTACGACATCCTGATTCTCGATTGGATGATGCCGGGCGAGACGGGCGTCGAGGCCTGCAGCCGCCTGCGCAAGAACGGCTACGAAAAGGCCATTCTGATGCTGACGGCGCGCGATTCCGTCGAGGACCGCGTGACGGGACTCGACGCCGGTGCCGACGATTATCTCGTCAAGCCGTTTGAATTTGCGGAGCTCATGGCCCGCCTGCGCGCCCTCGGCCGCCGCAGCACGCAGAAAATCCAGCAGGATGTCGTGGAAGTCGGCGAATTCACGCTGAACCGCACGGCCAAGGTCCTGAAAAAGAAGGACAAGGTCATCCAGCTCTCGCCGCGCGAATTCCAGATTTTTGACCTGCTCGCGCAGAATATCGGCATCGTCGTGCCGCGCGACATCATCCTCGACCGTATCTGGGGCCTCGAGTCGGATGTCAGCTCGAACAACATCGATTCGTACATGAAGATCCTGCGCAAAAAGCTCGACCTCGGCGACGGCGGCACGGTCATCAAGACGGTGCGCGGCGTCGGCTATAAACTGGAGGCCAAGAGCTGATGGCGCAGAATATCTTCGGCAGCAGCCGGCGCAAACTGACTATCCTGTACTCGATCGTCATGATCATTTTCCTCGTGGTCCTGCTTTTTGCGATGCATAAGACGATGGAATGGTCCATCACGTCGGAGCAGGCCCGCGAACTTCAGGATACGGCCAGCAATGTCGCAGAGGCACAGGAGTATTTCAACCAGCATCCGGAAATCGTGCTCGACGATACGATTGCCTACAAGAGCACGAATGACCGCCTGTTTTTCTATGTCTTTGACGAGGACGGGCGGCTCCTGAACTTTGCCCGCGCATCGTTTCGCATCGAGCCCTTTATCCTCGACACGATTGCGCAGAACAAGGTGACGCCGGGCGAGGTCACGGTCTACAGCAAGCAGGGCACGGAAAACACGCGCAAGGCGCGCATCATGATGACGGCACAGCAGGTCCGCGACGATGAGGGCAATGCCACGCAGACTGTCTATGTCGGCAAGGATGTCACGGCCATGTACAACGGCATGGAAAAGGCGACGTATGCCCTGGCATTCCTCGGGGCCGTCGCCCTGCTCATCGCGATGGTCGTCGGCCACATTTTGTCAGGCAAGGCCATGATTCCCTTAAAACAGGCTTACGAAAAGCAGCGGCAGTTTGCGGCCGATGCCTCGCATGAGCTCAGGACGCCTTTAGCTGTTGTCATGGCTTCGGCCGACCTTTTGCAGAACGACCCCTCTATCCAGTCGCCGTTTTTAAAGCAGGTCATTGAGGACGTGCGCGATGAGGTCAAGAAGATGACAAAGCTCGTCAGTGACCTCTTAGTCGTGGCGCGCAGCGACAACAAGGCACTGAAGCTCAAGCCGCAGAAATTCAACCTCTCATCGCTCATCGAGCAGACGGCAAGGCTCATGCAGCCTCTGGCCGACCAGAAGAAGATTGACCTGCAGGCCGCGCGTCTGCCTAAGGTCGAGATTCAGGCCGATGAGCAGAAAATCCGTCAGCTCGTGCTGATTCTCGTCGACAACGCCGTCAAGTACACGCCGGAGGGCGGCAAGGTACGCGTGCGCTATGAAAACACGGAAAAGGGCAAGGTCCGTTTTGCCGTCAGCGATACGGGCATCGGCATCGCCAAAGAAGACCAGGCCCGCGTCTTTGACCGCTTCTACCGCGTCGACAAGGCCCGTTCGCGCGAAATGGGCGGCAACGGCCTCGGCCTCGCCATCGCGCAGGAAATCGTCCACCTGCACAAGGGACGCATCTGGATTCAGAGCGAACTCGGCAAGGGCACGACCTTCTTCGTCGAGCTGCGCACAAAAATGAAATAGGCATGAAATCCGCATAAATATAAGAAAAATCCTGTCAGAAAAAGATTTCCGGCAGGATTTTTTTCATCGCAGCACGAAATAGAGAAATTGGAAAACGTTGCAAAAAAGATGATTCTGATTCATCAAGGGGAGTGTTTATGATGAAACATGCAAACTTCGATGGACGGTTGGACGGAATCATGGTACGTGCAGCAGTCCGCCTTCATGAACGCATGGCTTTTGCCTTTGCGCGCGGCGTGCTCGGAGATTATCTGCGCAGGATCGGCCTCGCGTCTGAGCTCGGCCTCGGCCGCCAGCACAATGCGAATCTCTCAGAAATCGAAGACAGGGCCCTTATGCTGCTCGCGGAGAAGCTTCGCCGTGCCCGCAAAACCGGCACCTTGAAGAGCCAGCTGCAGAAGTTCAATATGAGCGAACTCCTGCAGGCCGGCGCGGGCCGTTCTCCCCGCAGGGAGTGGGCCGACATGCGCAAAACCGCAAAATCGGCAGAAACGACAGAAACAAGAGAAACAGCAGAAGCGGAAACGCGCGGCAAGGTCATTCGAGGACCTTTTATGGTCAGCAAATGAACAGGGCCTAAAAAGTACAACAATGGAAGCAGTCTTGTAATTTATGGCGGGATTCGCTATAATAATGTGGTTATAAAAATTAGATTAATTCGAGGTGTAACACCATTGCATATCGTACTGATTGAACCGGAAATCCCTGGCAACACGGGCAATATCGCGCGTCTCTGTGCCGGCACGGGCATCGAGCTCCATCTCGTAAGGCCGCTCGGCTTTTCGACGGATGACAAGCACTTAAAGCGCGCCGGCCTTGACTACTGGCCGCTCGTGAAGGTCCATTACCATGATAATTTTGAAGAGGTCCAGAAACTTTACGCCGGCCATAATTTTTATTATCTCTCGACGAAGGCCCCGCGTTCGTATACGGAAGTCTCGTATACGATGAATGACATGCTGGTCTTTGGCAAGGAATCCGCGGGCATCCCCGAGACCATTCTCAAGGCCAACTGGGACCGCTGCGTGCGCATTCCGATGATTGCACAGGCACGTTCGCTGAACCTCTCGAACTCCGTGGCCGTCGTGGCCTACGAGGCCATGCGCCAGCTCGACTTCGCGAACCTCGCAGAAGAGGGGCCGGGACTTCATATCTAGTCTTTTCCTCGGGGATACGCTATTATAATAGAAGGAAAAGGCTTTTGTTACAGAAAAAGATAGGATGACGATAGATGATCGATAAGAATTTTGTAGAAAAATGCAGGGCCTTTGTCGAGCCGAACCGCTTTCGTCTCGATGAGCCGATGAAGCTGCATACGACGTTCAAGATTGGCGGCCCGGCGGACTGCCTGATTTTCCCCGCTTCACTTGAGGAAACAGAGAAGGTGCTTGCGCTCGTGCACGAGTACAAGCTGCCGCTGACGATTCTCGGCAATGGCTCGAATGTGCTCGTACAGGACAAGGGCATCCGCGGTGTCGTCGTGAAATTTGCGCGCCCGATGGCCAAAATCCGCCACGAAGGAAACCGCATCATCGCGGGTGCCGGCGCACTTTTAAAGGACGTCTCGGAAGCTGCCGCCCAGAATGGCCTTACGGGCCTCGAATTCGCCTGCGGCATTCCGGGCAGCATCGGCGGTGCGATTTTCATGAACGCCGGCGCCTATGACGGTGAGATGAAGAATGTCGCCGACGTCGTGCGCACGGTCGACCGCGAGGGCAAGATCCACACGTACAGCCGCGATGAACTCGAACTCGGCTACCGCCACAGCCGCTTCCAGGACAACGGCGAGGCCATCGTCGAAGTCGAGCTGCTCTTAAAAGAGGGCGACATGAAGGCCATCCGCGCGAAGATGGACGACTTCACCGAGCGCCGCGAGAGCAAGCAGCCGCTCGAGATGCCGAGTGCGGGCAGCACGTTCAAGCGCCCGAAAGGCTATTTTGCCGGCACCCTGATTCAGGAAACGGGTCTCAAGGGCCTGCAGGTCGGCGGCGCGCAGGTCTCGACGAAACACGCGGGTTTTGTCGTCAACGCGACGGGCGAGGCCACGGCAGCCGACGTCCGCGGCCTCATTCACGAGGTCCAGCAGCGCGTCTACGCCAAGCACGGCGTCATGCTGCACCCGGAAGTCCGTATCATCGGTGAAGCCTGATATGGTTCTTATTCAGAAAATCTGATAGCCCAAGCACCTAGGCAACTGAGTGGCTGAGAAGTAAGGCCATTGGGGTATAGCCATAAGCGGAGCTTTGGTCTTCTGCGTGAAGAATTTATTTTTTGCCAGCCAGAACCCTTGCGAAAGAGCGTCGTCCAAACGAAGTGCGTTTAGCTCTTTCGTAAGGATGCCATAAAAGGCAAAAAATAAGTTTAGCAGAAGACCACGCGGAGCGTTGGCTATGCCCCAATGGCCGCCTTCGTTTGCAAGATATCCGTCTTGAAGCATCTTGGGACATAGCCATAAGCGAAGCTTCAGCCTGCTGCGCGTAGCGTTGGCTATGTCCCAAGGGCACCTCGATACATAGAAAATTTCGGAGACTGCTGCGAATCTGACTTTCGCGGCAGTCTTTTTTTGACTTTTTTTATTGTGACAAGGAAAAATGCTTGACAGAGCCTGCAGGCTCCGCTATAATAACGTATGTCAAGCAAAAAGCCTTGGCACGATATTATGATTAAGGTGGGGCAGGATGGAGCAGCTTTTATATTTGTCGGCGCTGTTTGACTTTTACGGGGCGCTCTTGACAGAGAAGCAGCAGGAATGCCTCAAGATGCATCTCTTTGAGGATTTTTCCCTGTCGGAGATTGGCGAAGAACTCGGGATATCCCGTCAGGCCGTCTACGACAACATCCATCGCTCTGAAAAGGCCATGGAATCTTACGAAGAGAAGCTCGGGCTGGTCGCGCGGTATCAGCGGGAACGCGCCGTGCTGGCCGCTGCCTGCAAGAGCATTCAAGGACTCAGGACGGAAAAAAACAGCCAGACGGTTGACGATGTCCTCGCGCGCCTTGTGCCGCTTCTCGGCAGCAGCACCGCTCTGTCGCAGGGGAATTGAGAGATTCTCCTGCCGCAAAAGTCCAGCAGTAAGTTTCAGAAGTGGCCAGGAGGTATGATTTGTGATTTTTGAAAGCTTATCGGACAGGCTTCAGGCGACTTTCAAGAAACTTCGCGGCCATGGCAAGCTGACGGAGGACGATGTCAATGAAGCGATGCGCGATGTGCGCATGGCTCTGCTCGAAGCCGATGTCAACTTTAAAGTAGTCAAACAGTTCATCAAGACCGTCAAGGAACGCGCGATTGGTCAGGATGTCCTCGAGACGCTGACGCCGGCACAGGTCGTCATCAAGATTGTCGATGAAGAGCTCACGAAGCTCATGGGCGGCACACAGAGCCGCATCAACATGAGCCCGAAGCCTCCGACAATCATCATGATGGTGGGTCTGCAGGGCGCCGGCAAGACGACGTCTGCCGGCAAGCTCGGCCTGGCCCTCAAGAAACAGGGCAAGCGTCCGCTGCTCGTCGCCGCCGATATTTATCGTCCGGCCGCCATCACGCAGCTGCAGGTCCTCGGCAAACAATTAGACATCCCCGTCTTCTCGATGGAGCAGGGCACGGATGCCGTGACGATTGCGAAAAGCTCGATTGACTACTCGCAGTCGCATGCCTGCGATGTCGTCATCATCGATACGGCCGGCCGCCTGCAGATTGACGAAAAACTCATGCAGGAGCTTAAGGACATCAAGTCCGAGGTTCATCCGCATGAAATCCTGCTCGTCGTCGACGCGATGACCGGTCAGGAATCCGTCAATGTCGCACAGACGTTCAACGAGACGCTCGGCCTCGACGGCGTCGTCATGACGAAGCTCGACGGCGATGCCCGCGGCGGTGCCGCACTTTCCGTCAAAGCCGTCACCGGCGTACCGATTAAGTTCATCGGTCTTGGCGAGAAGCTCGAGCCGCTCGAGCCATTCCATCCAGACCGCATGGCCTCGCGCATCCTCGGCATGGGCGATGTCCTGTCGCTCGTCGAAAAGGCTCAGGCGACTTTCGACATGGAAGAAGCCAAGAAGATGGAGAAGAAGCTTCGCAAGGACGAGTTCACGCTCGATGACTTCCTCTCGCAGATGCAGCAGGTCAAGAAACTCGGCTCGCTCGACAACATCCTCGGCCTGATTCCGGGCATGGGCGGGCTCAAAAAGCAGCTTGCCGGTCAGGACATCGACCTCGACGGCAAGGAAATGCGCCAGATTGAGGCCATCATCAAGTCGATGACACCGAAAGAGCGCGCCAACATCAACATCATCAACGGCAGCCGCCGCAAACGCATCGCGATGGGCTCCGGCACGCGCGTGCAGGACGTTAACAAGCTTTTAAAGCAGTTCGGCGAAATGAAAAAGATGATGAAGAAAATGAAAAAGATGCAGAAGGGCAAGAAAGGCATGCCGAATCTCGGCGGCCTCGGTCTTCCGAAACTGCCGTTCATGCATTGATTTATAATTTTTATCCCATTTGAAAGGTGGTGAATTCACATGGCAGTAAAGATTCGTCTGAACCGTATGGGTGCAAAGAAGAATCCGTTCTATCGCATTGTTGTCGCTGACTCCCGCTCTCCGCGTGATGGTCGTTTCATCGAGGTTCTCGGTAACTACGATCCGTCCCAGAATCCGGCAGTCGTCAACGTTGACGAGGATAAGGTTCTCGATTGGATGAACAAAGGTGCTCAGCCGACCGATACCGTTAAGAATCTCCTCAGCAAACAGGGCCTTATGGCTAAGTTCGCTGAAGCAAAGAACGCTAAGAACTAAGAGAGGCTTGCAGCATGAAAGAACTTGTTGAAGTTATCGCAAAGTCCTTGGTAGATCATCCCGAAGATGTTCGCGTGGAAGAAAAACAGCAGGGCCGTGAGGTCGAACTTGACCTCCACGTGGCTGAGGATGATATGGGTAAGGTCATCGGCCGTCAGGGACGCATCGCGAAAGCCATGCGTACAGTTGTCAAGGCCGCAGCCACCCGGGAGAACAAAAAAGTCTCGGTTGAGATTATTTAAAGAGAAGCGGCATCGCCCCGCTGTACATAAGTACAGGAAAGAGGGCTTTGCCGCTTTTTATATGCTTACCTATTTATATAGCAGAAAAGAGGCAGATTATGAACACGATTTCGCTCAAGATGCCGGTGACGATCAAGGCAAAAGTCACGGAAAAGCTCAAAGAGAAAATGATCAAGGACCTCGATGAGGGCATCCAGCGCGCCGAGCTCGAGATTCAGCAGCTCCGCATTCAGGAAAAACGCGTCCTCGACGAGAACGGCCCGGCTAATCCGGACGAGCCGACGCCGCAGGAAATCCAGCGTTTAGGTGCCATTCAGCAGCATTTCGGTCAGGAGCAGCAGAAGCGCGCCGAGTACCGCGAGCAGGCTCTTGCCCAAAAGGAAAAGACGGAAAAACTCAAAATCGGTTCGGAAATCGTACAGGGCACGCTCGAGCGTCAGGTCGAGGTCAAAGTCGGCGACGACATGCGCGAGCTCATGAACGTGGAAGTGCTGGTGGAAGATGACAAGATTATCGCCATCCGCGGCTAATAACAGGGGCCTCAAAGCTTCGAAAAAGGGCCAGCAGCCGAAAATCGACATGAAAAACCGCGTGACCATCGGCAAGGTCGGTGCCGCCCACGGCATTCACGGCGAGATGCGCATCATCCCGCTGACGGATTTTACGGACCGCTTTGCCGGCATGAAGGAAGTCATGGTCGGCGATGAGCTGCTGCACATCGAGAGCTGCAAATACCACAAGCAGTTCGTCCTGCTGAAATTCCGCGAATATCCTGTGCGCGAAGACGCGATGCGCCTGACGGGCCGGCTGCTGACGGTGGACCGCAGCGAGGCAGCCCCTCTTGAAGAGGGCGAGTTCTACACGTTTGACATCATCGGCCTGAAGGTCCTCGATGAAAGCGGCAAAGAACTCGGCACGGTCGAAAATGTCCTGCGCACGGGCAGCAACGACGTCTATCAGGCACGCTGCACGGACGGCAGCGAGCTTTTGATTCCGGCACTCAAAGCTGTGGTCAAAAAAATCGATGTCAAGGGCGGCATTATGGTCGTCACCCTGCCGGAGGAGACGGACGATGCGCATTGACATGGTCACGCTTTTCCCCGAGATGTTTGCAGGCCCCTTTGGCGACAGCATCACGAAGCGCGCGGTCGAAAACGGCATCCTCGATATTCATTTCACGAATTTCCGCGATTTTTCCTTTGACAAGCACAAACACGTCGATGACTCGCCGTTTGGCGGCGGGGCCGGCATGGTGCTGAAGCCCGAGCCGATGTACCGCGCCGTGCGCGATGTGCTGGCAAGGACCGAAGAATTTGCGGGGAACCGCCGCGTGCTGATCATGGACCCGTCGGGGCCGGTCTTCACGCAGGAAAAGGCGAAGGAACTTGCAAAGTATGACCAGCTCGTCTTCATCTGCGGCCATTACGAGGGCTTTGATGCGCGGATTTATCCGCTTGCGGACGAGGCCATCTCGATTGGCGACTTCGTGCTGACGGGCGGCGAGCTGCCGGCCATGGTCATCACGGACGCCGTCTCGCGCATGCTGCCGGGCGTTCTCGGCGATGAGGATTCCGCACCGACTGACTCGTTCTACGACGGCCTTTTGGAGTTCCCCCAGTACACGCGGCCGCGCGAATTTGAGGGCATGGCCGTGCCTGAGGTGCTGCTCTCCGGCGACCACGCGAAAATCCGCGAATGGCGCCGTAAAGAGTCCCTGCGCATGACGAAAGAAAAGCGTCCGGACCTGCTTGAGAAAAAGGAACTCAGCGAAAAAGACAAAGAATTCCTGCGCGGTTTATAAGGGATTCTGTAACATAGAATTTACTTGTTCAGGCAGGTAAAATTTGCTAAAATAAAGCTAAAGTTAGCAGATAGGCCATGGCTTCTGAGAGCCGTGGCCTATTTTCATAAAAGACGTAAAAACAGAAACGAATGACAAAGGGAAAGGCAGGTTTTGGCGGATTGGAGGAAAAGCTGAAGCTGTACGGCTTCAATAACCTGACGAAGGCATTGAGCTTCAATATTTATGATATCTGTTACGCAAAATCGGAGCGGGAACAGCAGGATTATATCAAGTACATCGATGAGCAGTACAACTCGGAGCGTCTGACAAAAATTCTTTCGACGGTCACGGAGATGATTGGCGCGCGCATCCTAAATATCGCGAAACAGGATTACGACCCGCAGGGGGCGAGTGTGACGATGCTGATTGCCGAAGAGGAGGCCGTGGCTTCGGGGCGCAAAAAGCCCGTCGAGTCGGCCATCCTCGGCGATACGATTCTCGCGCACCTCGACAAGAGTCATGTCACGGTGCATACGTACCCCGAGTTCCATCCGGGCACGAGCATCGCGACGTTCCGCGTCGATATCGATGTGGCGACGTGCGGTGAGATTTCGCCCTTAAAGACGCTTGATTATCTGATTGCACAGTTCGACTCGGATATCATCACGATGGATTACCGCGTGCGCGGTTTTACGCGCGATGTCGACGGCCGCAAGCTCTTCATGGATTCGAAAATGCGGTCGATTCAGGAGTTCATCAAACAGGAGACGCTCGACCGTTACGATGCGGTCGATATCAATCTCTATCAGGCGAATCTTTTCCACACGCGCATGCTCATTAAGGAGCCGAAGCTGCAGAATTATCTCTTTAACACCGATATCTATGAGATTCCGCCGAAGGACAGGCTCGCGATCAGCAACAGTCTGCGGCGCGAAATGATTGAGATATACAGCGGGAAAAATCTGTACTGACATCGAGGAACGAAGGCGGCCGTAGCGGGTATCCAACGCTACGCGCGGCAGGCCGAAGCTTCGCTTATGGATACCCACTACGGCCTTAAGGATGTACCCTGCCGCAACAAGGATGGCAAGGCGGCAGGAGATGGTGAGCTGTCAACGTTCCGCGCAGCAGGCTGAAGCTTCACTTATGACGGCTCACCATCTCTTGCCTTAGGCCTGCTATACTGCTGTAAAGTGAGGCGGAAAAGGGACATCCCCAACGCTCCGCGCAGCAGGCTGAAGCTTCGCTTATGGGGATGTCCCTTTTCCTCAGGTATGTACATATGAGATGATAAAGGAAGTGAAAGTTGGATTGAAAAGGTATCTTTCGCAGGAGAGTGCGCCGATATTGGAGGCGCTGGAGCGGATGAAGCGGGCACGGCTGGTGCCGTTTGATGTGCCGGGGCATAAGCGCGGGCGCGGGAATCCGGAGCTGCGGGATTTTCTCGGGGAGAAGTGTCTTGATGTCGATGTGAATTCGATGAAGATGCTCGACAATCTCTGCCATCCGGTGTCGGTGATCCGTGATGCCGAACAACTCGCGGCCGAGGCGTTTGGCGCGGCGCATGCGTTTTTTATGGTCGGGGGGACGACTTCGGCCGTGCAGGCGATGGTGCTGACGGCGGTGAAGCGCGGCGATAAGATTATCATGCCGCGCAATGTGCATCGGAGTGCGATTAATGCTTTGATTCTTTGCGGTGCGATTCCCGTTTATGTCAATCCGCAGATGGATCATACGCTCGGGATTTCTCTCGGCATGCGCGTCGAGGAGGTCAAGGAGGCGATTCGCCGTCATCCGGACGCGAAGGCCGTGCTCGTCAATAATCCGACGTATTACGGCATCTGCTCGAATCTCAGGGAAATTGTCAAAGTCGCACATGAGCACGGCATGATGGTGCTTGCCGACGAGGCGCACGGCACGCATTTTTACTTTCACGATAAGCTGCCGGTCTCGGCGATGGCGGCGGGGGCCGATATGGCGTCTATCAGCATGCATAAGTCGGGCGGGTCGCTGACGCAGAGCTCGATGCTGCTCTGCGGGCCGCATGTCAACGCGGGCTATGTGCATCAGGTCATCAACATCACGCAGACGACGTCGGGCTCGTATCTTCTGCTTTCGAGTCTCGATATCAGCCGGCGCAATCTCGCGCTGCACGGACAGGAGATTTTTGACAAGGTCATTTCGCTTGTCGAATACGCGCGCGAGGAAATCAACGCGATTGGCGATTATTATGCCTACGGCCGCGAGTTCATCAACGGCGATTCGATTTTCGACTTCGATACGACGAAGCTCTCGATTTTCATGCGGCCGACGGGGCTCGCGGGCATCGAGGTCTACGACATTCTGCGCGATGAGTACGACATCCAGACGGAGTTTGGCGATATCGCAAATCTTTTGGCCTATGTGTCAGTCGGCGACAGGCCGAAGGATATTGAACGCCTCGTCGCGGCTCTCGCGGAGATCCGGCGCAATTACCGCAAGGATTCGTCGAAGATGCTGAAGGCCGAGTACATCGAGCCCGAGGTCGTCTACGGGCCGCAGGAAGCGTTTTACGCGGAGAAGGAGTCTTTGCCGCTTGAGGCAACCGTCGGACGCGTCTGCAGCGAGTTCGTCATGTGCTACCCGCCGGGGATCCCGATTCTCGCACCGGGGGAGCGCATTACGGAGGAGATCCTTACCTATATAAAATATGCGCGTAAAAAGGGGTGCCAGATGACGGGGCCCGAAGACATGACGATTGCACGGCTCAATGTGGTGAAATAGGGAGAGTTCGATGAAACGAGGCGGCCACTGGGGCACAGCCAACGCTCCGCGTGGTCTTCTGCTAAACTTATTTTTGCCTTTTATGGCATCCTTACGAAAGAGCTAAACGCACTTCGTTTGGACGGACGCTCTTTCGCAAGGGTTCTGGTTGGCAAAAATAAGTTCTTCACGCAGAAGACCAAAGCTCCACTTAGGGCTGTGCCCCATGGCCTCAGGCTCGCATATGCTTTTGCAAATTGAGGCGGCATCATATGGTATCCAACGCTTCGCGCAGCAGGCTGAAGCTGCGCTTATGGATACCACCTGATGCCTCAGGGCTGTGCTTCTATGAAACAATATTATTTTCAAGTTACGACGCTGTTCGTGCGATAAAGGAGGGCTTAGATGGAACTTTGGTTTACGGAGAACCATACGCCGAATGTCAGGCTTTCGATTAAGGTGGACCGGCAGCTTTATTCGGGGCGCAGTGAGTTTCAGCGCATCGATATTTTTGATTCGAAGGAGTTCGGGCGTTTTTTGACGCTTGACGGGTATATGATGCTGACGGAGATGGATGAGTTCATTTACCACGAGATGATCACGCATGTGCCGATGTGCGTCAATCCCGACGCGCGCGAGGTGCTGGTCATCGGCGGCGGGGATGGCGGGACGGTGAGGGAGCTTTTGCGTTATCCGACAATCCGTCATATCGACCTCGTGGAAATCGATGAGCTCGTCGTCGAGGTCTGCAAAAAGTATCTGCCGCAGACGGCGGGGTGTCTCGGTGACCCGCGTGTCAGCATCCATTATGAGGACGGGCTCAAGTACGTGCGCCATGCGGAAAATGCGTATGACCTCATCATTGTCGATTCGACGGACCCGTTTGGGCCGGGCGAGGGGCTGTTTACGAAGGAGTTTTACGGCAACTGCTATAAGGCCCTGCGTGAGGACGGCATCATGGTCAATCAGCATGAGAGCCCGTTTTATCAGCAGGATGCGTACGCGATGCAGCGCGCGCATAAACGCATTGTCGATTCGTTCCCGATAAGCCGCGTTTATCAGGCGCATATCCCGACGTATCCTTCGGGGCACTGGCTGTTTGGCTTTGCCTCGAAAAAACGCCATCCCGTGAAGGATGTTAACTGGGTCCGCTGGAATGCCCTGGGTCTCAAGACGCGCTATTACAATACGCAGCTGCACGCCGGTGCGTTTGCGCTGCCGAATTATGTGGAGGAGATGCTGAGAGATGTTGAACCGGAAGCGTAATGTCGAGACATTTCTCGGCTGCGAAAATCCTTATGAAGAGAGCCGCATCGTGCTTTATGGCGCGCCGTTTGATTCGACAACGTCGTATCGTCCGGGCACGCGTTTTGCAAGCCGCACGATGCGCGCGGAGTCGTACGGCCTTGAGACGTACAGTCCGTATCAGGACCTCGACCTCGAGGATGCGAAGGTCTTTGACGGCGGCGACCTTGAGCTCTGCTTTGGCGATACGGAAATGGCTCTGCGCGATATCGAAGCCTGTGCGCGCGATATCGTCGGGGATGGCAAGCTGCCATTTTTAATCGGCGGCGAGCACCTCGTGTCTCTGCCGGCCGTCCGCGCCGTCTACGAAAAATATCCCGACCTTGCGCTGATTCATTTTGACGCGCATACCGATTTGCGCGAGGAATATCTCGGCAACCGACTCTCGCACGCGACGGTCATCCGCCGCATCTGGGAGTTTCTTGGCGATGGCCGCATCCATCAGTTTGGCATCAGGAGCGGCGAACGTGCGGAATGGTATTGGTCGGCAGAAGGCCATACGCATATCCAGAAGTTCAGCTTTGCGGGACTTGACGAGACGATTGCAAGTCTCAAGGGCAGGCCCGTCTACCTCACGATTGACCTCGACGTGCTCGACCCTTCGTGTTTCCCGGGCACGGGGACGCCGGAGGCGGGCGGCGTGCGCTTTACGGACCTTCTTTCCGCGGCGCTGCGCGTCATCCGCGGCTGCCATATCGTCGGCTGCGACATGGTCGAGCTCTCACCGCCACTCGACCCGAGCGGCGCGTCGACGGCCACGGCCCTGAAGCTGCTGCGCGAAATGCTGCTCTGTTTGGAAAAACCGTATCTCTGACTGCAAAAACATCAGGGGTCCGTTTAAGATTTACATACATAACTACATTATTATCAGGAGGCCTTAATATGGGAAAAGCTTTAATCATCGGCTGCGGCGGCGTTGCGAGTGTCGCCATTCACAAATGCTGCCAGAATTCGGACGAGTTCAGCGAGATCATGATTGCCTCGCGTACAAAGTCGAAATGCGACGCGCTGAAGGAAAAACTCGAGGGCACGACGAAAACGAAAATCCAGACGGCTCAGATTGATGCCGACAATGTCGACGCACTCATCGCACTGATTAACGAATTTAAGCCTGACGTCGTCTTAAACCTCGCTTTGCCGTATCAGGACCTGCACATCATGGATGCCTGCCTCGCGACGAAGACGAATTACGTCGACACGGCAAACTACGAGCCGGAGGACACGGCGAAGTTCGAGTACAAATGGCAGTGGGCTTATCGTGAGCGCTACGAGAAGGCCGGCATCACGGCACTTTTGGGCTCAGGCTTTGACCCGGGCGTCACGGGCGTCTTTGCGGCCTATGCGCTCAAGCATCATTTTGACGAAATCAACTACATCGATATCCTCGACTGCAACGCCGGCGACCACGGCTATCCGTTTGCGACGAACTTCAATCCGGAAATCAACATCCGCGAAGTCTCGGCCAACGGCAGCTACTGGGAGGACGGCCACTGGGTCGAGACGAAGCCGATGGAAATCAAGCGCGTCTACAATTTCCCCGAAGTCGGACCGAAGGACATGTACCTGCTGCACCACGAAGAGCTCGAGAGCCTCGGTCTCAACATCCCGGGCATCAAGCGCATCCGCTTCTTTATGACGTTTGGTGAAAGCTATCTCAACCACCTCAAATGCCTCGAAGATGTCGGCATGACGTCGATTGAGCCGATTGAATTTGAGGGCAAGCAGATTGTCCCGCTGCAGTTTTTAAAGGCTGTGCTGCCTGACCCGGCGAGCCTCGGCCCGCGCACAAAGGGCAAGACGAATATCGGCTGCATCTTCCGCGGCAAGAAAGACGGCAAGGACAAGACGTACTATCTCTACAACGTCTGCGACCATCAGGAATGCTATAAGGAAGTCGGCTCGCAGGCCGTTTCGTACACGACGGGCGTGCCCGCGATGATTGGCGCGATGCTCATCATGAACGGTACGTGGAAGGGCCCCGGCGTCAAGAACATCGAAGAGTTCGACCCGGACCCGTTCATGGATGCCCTCAATAAATGGGGCCTGCCATGGAAGGAAAGCTTTCATCCGGAGCTCGTCGACTGATGGGCGCGCAGAAAACGTTACAGGAGCTTTACCGTCCGGAATGCCTCGAAGTGCCGACGCCGTCGTATGTCGTCGCGGAAGACCTCTTAGAGCACAACCTCGCTATCCTGCACGAGATTGAGGAGAGCACGGGCGCGCATGTGCTGCTTGCGCAGAAATGCTTCTCGATGTACCATTACTATCCGCTCATCGCGAAGTATCTCTCGGGCACGACAGCCAGCGGCCTCTATGAGGCAAAACTTGGTCATGAGGAAATGGGCAAAGAGAATCATGTGTTCTCGCCGGCGTATAAAGAGGAAGATTTTCCTGAGCTCGTGAAAATCTGCGACCATATCCTCTTCAATTCGTTTGCCCAGTGGGAAAAATTCGGCCCCGAGGCCGTGGCCAAAGGTGTTTCGTGCGGTCTGCGCATCAATCCCGAACGCTCGACACAGGAACACGCGATTTACGACCCGTGTGCCGAGGGCTCAAGGCTCGGCGTGCGGCTGCGCGATTTTGAGGAAGACAAGCTCGCAGGACTCGAGGGCCTGCACTTCCATACACTCTGCGAACAGGGCGCCGATGCCCTCGCGGTGACGCTTGAGGCCGTCGAAGAGAAATTCGGCAAATACCTTCCGCAGATGAAGTGGCTCAATTTTGGCGGCGGCCATCACATCACGCGGGAAGGCTACGATATTGCGCTCCTCAAGAAATGCATCCGCCATATGCAGGAGAACTACAATCTTACCATTTACATTGAGCCCGGCGAGGCCGTGGCGCTCAATGCCGGTTTCCTCGTCGCGACAGTGCTCGACATCCAGAAGAGCAGGGAAAGCGACGGCATTGCTATTCTCGATACTTCGGCGGCCTGCCATATGCCCGATGTCATCGAGATGCCGTACCGTCCGCCCGTTATCGGCAGCGGCGGGCCGCACGAAAAGGCCCATACGTACACCTTCGCGGGGCCGACGTGTCTGGCCGGCGATACGATTGGCACGTATTCGTTTGACGAAAAACTCGCTGTCGGCGGCCGCATTGTCTTTGGCGATATGGCCATCTACACGATGGTCAAGAACAACACGTTCAACGGCATGCCGCTGCCCGACATCATCGCGAGCAAAAAAGACGGCAGCTGGCAGACTGTCCGCCATTTTGGCTACGAAGATTTCAAGATGCGTCTGTAATTTCCCATAAAAAAACTCCCCATGACGGGGAGTTTTTTATTTGCGGATATGTTTCCATCCTAAATAAAGATGGCTGCCGAAGAAAAAGACCATGCCGATGAGGAAAATCCCGGCGGCCAAAGGCGTGGTCACGCGCTGCCACGCGGCTTCGCCGTACGTCAGCGTGCCCGCCGCGTTCATGAGCAGCAGAAAGAAAAAGGCCTTGAGCCTGTAGAGGCGCCGGATTTTGCCGAGACGCTGCAGGGCCAGCGTGAAAATCGAAAAGCCAAACGTCTGGATGATGGCGTAGGCGAAGACATGAGCGATTGTTAAGAGCATAAAATTTCCTTTTTATCTTGAAAATGAGAGATAGACCTGAGGCCATTGGAGCATAGCCATAAGCAAAGCTTCAGCCTGCTGCGCGGAGCGTTGGCTATGCCCCAATGGCCGCCTCGTTCGCACATATACACATGCCTGAAGGAAACAGATGATTCGCGGCGATTTGTCTCCATTATACGCTTTTTTCCTGCAGTTTGGCCAGCACTTTTTCGGCAAAGGATGCAAAAACAGTTTCTTCGATGAGATTCGGAATTTCTTTGAGATACAGGCGTCCCGAGAATGCGGTGTGCGGCAAAGGCACGAAGGCAGCAGCGGGCGGGCAGATGGGCCGATAGAGAGGGTCGGCGATGACGAGGTCCGCTGTCTTCAGCACGGGCACGAGCTCGGCTTCGTCGGTCAGCTGCAGGGTGTCATACGTGCAGATTTCGGCCTCGGTTTCCATCGGCACAATGACCGTGGGCAAAAAGCCGATTTTTTCTGCTAAGGCCGCGGCCAGCGACTCGGCAAAGACCGTCTCGCCAATCAGGAAAATTTTCTGAGGCTGCTTCGGCCTGGCGGCATTTGCTGAAAAAGATTTGCTGCGTTCTTTCGCGAAAGTTGGCTGTGCTGCCCGAGAGCAGGGCGATGCAGAAACAGGCAAAGAGGCCGTGCCGCAGACAGGGAAGAATTTTCCGCCGATGGGCAGGCCCACTTTATACGGGATGCCGAGTTCCTGCTGCATTTTTCTTGCCGCGCCGAGGCCGCCGTAACCCAAGACGAGATTACAGTTGGCATCATAGGACGATAAAATCTCGTCAAAAGAACTGCCCATGGCCCAGCAGCTTTTTACCGTATGGCCCTGACGTTCGAGCCATTTTTTGATGGAATCAACGCTGCCATTCATGGCAAAGTCGAGCGGCGTCGCGCCGAGCAGGTTGATTTTTAGAGAGACGCACTCTGGAAATGGAGGAGCCGCGGCAGGATTTTTTTTGCTGGCTCCATCCGTTCCGTTATCTTCATCGGGAAGGATCTTTTCTTTATGATTGCCCTGCTGCCGGCCGGCAAAGCCTGTCTGTTTTGCTTTTTGGCAGACAAAGTCCGCAATCTTTTCAAGTGCAAAAAATATGCCGCGCCCGTAGTAATGCATGCTGTTCGTCGGCAGCGTGAACGAGGGGATACCGGTCTTTTTTTCGATGATGCGGCAGAGGGCACGGCAGTCCGTCGCGATCATATGGGCAATCTGCGAGGGAATCAGGCAGATGAAACGCGGCTTTAGCTCGCGGGCGGCCGTGACGATATCGTCGACGAGTTTCCGGTCGTTGCCGAGAATCGCGTCCTGCTCCGTGAGGGCCGAGACGAAAATCAGGCTGTCCTCATGGAACCAGCGCGGCTCGTCGTGCGTCGTATACGTCGAATTGCAGCCCGAGGGGTCGTGGATGACGACCATGCCGCCGAGCTCATAAAGTGCCGAGCAGACGCCGAAGGTATCGGCCGAATACGTGGAGATGATGCTGGCAGTTTGTTTCATATGTTTCATAAGATACACGGCCCCCCAAGTCCCTTGCGGCTGACATTTGCTTCGATATCTTTAGGCTGCTGGTATGCAGCCATCATATCGAGGGCGAGTTTCTGCACGGCGGCAAAGCCCCAGCGCCCGCCGCTTTCGACGAGATTGACAAAATACGGCGTATTGTTGAAATAAGCGGCCTTCTGCCCGAGGGCCAGCAGAGCCGGTTTTCCGTCCTGCGGCGCGGCCGGCCTTTTGAGCACGCGCAAAAGAGGGGCCTTTGTCGGCCAGAGTTCGATATTGCCGTGGTGTTCCTTAAGCCAGTAAAAATCTTCTTCTTCCTCAGGGCTTACGGCATCGCTGTAGATTTTTGTGACGGCAAAGCCGTGCTCACACAAGAGCTTTGCAAGGCCAAACGGGCGGAACGTAAACGACAAATCGAGGGCCAGAGGCGTGCTGCCGATAAGAGCCCGTGCTTCCTGCAAAGTTTTTTCGGCTTTTGCCTGTTCGTGCGAAAAATCAGGGCAGGGCAGGCCGAGCTTTGCGGCCAGTTCTTTTAGGAGCGCTGCGATTTCTGTAAAGTCCCATGTCTGCGGCAGATAGAAAAAATCCTGCTGCAGGCGTTTTTTCATATCCTGTACGGCCGGTACGGAAAAGGGATTCGTATAAAGGTTGAGCCTTGAGGCGCCGAGTTTTTGAAATTCGTCGTAACTCTGACAGTCCGACATATCGCGTATAGCAAAACCGCCCGCCTGCAGGAGTTTCACGAAGTCACTGTCCCCATCGGTTTTTAAATTATTGCCGAAAATCGAGACCTGCTTTTCCTTTGGCAGCTCCGGCAGCAGGCGGCTGATGGCGCGGCGCAGGCGTTCTTCTGGCTTTAAGTGGCGCGTCTGGCGGATGGGGTCCATGAAGCATTCGGCAAACGCAATGTCAGGGAAACGCTTGCGAAGTGTCTGATAGACAAAGCGCAGATTGCAGCCGAGAAAATGATGGACGCAGGCCGGAAACAGCAGGATGGCGTGCGGCCTGTAGGGCAGGCGCGCGAGAATGTCCGTGACGCCCTCGATGATCAGCATTTCGTTGTCGCGGCCTGTCAAATCGTTTTCGTGCAGTTCAATGGAGGAAAACCTTCCCATGAAGCCCATTTCGGCGGCCGTCAGCACGACCCCGCGCAGACAGCCCGAGGCGCAGATGAAAATCTGATGCGTCCCGGGAATCAGCATGCCCGTGTGTACGATGTTCCATGTGCCGCGGCACGGCGCGGAGTACTCGAGGGCGTGCGGGAAGGGGACAGGATACTCTGCCTTGCGCAGAAGAACGGAAACAGGCCCGGACGGCGCTGCTTTCTCCAAAGTCTGCGGCGATGGCGGAAAAAGCCGTTTTAGCATGATGACACCTCCTCAGTCCGATTCAGCTTCCCCTGCGGGGGCGCCCTGCTTTTGTGCTGCTCCGGGCGCGTTCGTCACGTCTTTCTTTTCTGCGGCAGTATCTTTTAGCGAAAAAACCTGCTTCGTGCCGTAGCGGTAGTAGGCGGAGCAGGCCCCCTCGCGCGAGACCATGCAGGCCCCGATGGGATGCTCCGGTTTGCAGATTTTGCCGTAGAGCGGGCAGTCCATGGGCTTGATATTCCCCTGCAGCACCTCGCCGCAGCGGCAGGCCGGATTGGCATGGCCCTCAATCTCAGGGATTTCAAAATGCCTGCGGGCATCGAAGGCCGCGTATTTTTCGCGCAGCTGCAGACCGCTCTTTTTAAGCACGCCGAGGCCGCGCCACTCGGAGTCGCAGGGCTCTAAGTATTCTTCGATAAGCGCGCAGGCCGCAGGATTGCCCTCAGGCCTTACGACGCGCGGATAGCAGTTGACGAAAAATGGCTTTCCCTGCCGGCTTTTTTCGATAATGACCGCGATGGCCGTCAAAAGCTCGCTGGCCGTAAAGCCCGTGACGACACCCGAAATTCCCTGCTCCGTGAGGCTTTCCGGCAAAGAGGTGCCCGTAATCGCGCAGACATGGCCGGGGTAGAGATAGGCGTCCGTGTGGCTCGCCATGGCCTTGTAAGCGGCCGGCATGGTCTTGTTGGCCGTGAGCAGGGAAAAATTCTTGAGACCGAGTTTTGCCGCGCGTTTGACGGCGAGACACGAAATCGGCGTGGTCGTCTCAAAACCCACGGCGAGGAAGACGACTTCTTCCTCGGGATGCTCCGCCGCATATGTCACGGCATCGAGCGGCGTGTAGACGATTTGGACTTTGCCGCCTTGGCTGCGTGCATCGTAGAGATTGCCCTTCGTGCCCGGCACGCGCATGAGGTCGCCAAATGTGCAGATGACGGCTTTTTTCTCCAAAGCGAGAAAAATCGCCTCATCGATATAGGAAACCGGCGTCACGCAGACGGGGCAGCCCGGCCCTGAAATCAGCTCGATATTTTGGGGCAGCAGGCTGCGGATGCCGAGCCGGAATATTTCATGCGTATGCGTGCCGCAGACTTCCATGATGCGGATTTTCGGCCCCTGATAATTTTTTATGATGGCAAGCGCCCGCTGGGCAGCGTCTTTTTTCATCCGTCTATTTCCTCCTGCTCATCAAGACCCTGCAGCAGAGTATTCGTTTCTTCTTCATCATCGGCCGTGATTTTGGCGATGGCAAGACCGGCGTGGACCATGACGTAGTCGCCGGGGTCGATATCCGTGAGGAGTTCTGCCGAGACCTCGCGGCGCGCGCCCGAGGCATCGACGAGGGCCATGCCGTCTTTGAGACTCACGACTTTAGCTGGCAATCCGACACACATGATAAGACTTCCTTCCTAAAATATATAAAACAAAGTGATTTTACGATTTGGCCTGCTTCTGCAGCGCGTACATGGCATAGGCTGCCTGTCCGACACAGATGCCGCCGTCATTGGGCGGCAGCAGGCTGTGCTGCAGGACCGTAAAGCCCGCCTGCTGCAGACGCTCTTTGACAAGGCGCAGCAAGAGGAGATTCTGGAAGACGCCGCCGCTTAGGGCCGCCGCATGGCAGCCGGAAATTGCGCGCGCACGCTCGCAGCCAGAGAGAATCTCTTCAGCAAGAGCTGCATGAAAGAGATAGGCAAGCATTTTGGGGGCTTCTCCCTGCCGACGCAGCCGGTAGAGCTCCGCAAAAAGGGCGTCGTTCGGCAGCAGGAAGCGGCCGTCGGCGGCTTTTTTGAGCTTTTTAGCAGGGCTTTCCTCCGCATTTATGGGCTTTGCAAAATCCGCGAGACCATGAAGTTCTTCAAAAAGTTCTTCAATAGGAGATTTTCCGGCGTCAAACTGCTCTTTTTCCCAGCTTTCCGCGGCAAACTGCAGGGCCATCGAGGCTTCGCCCTCAAATGTCGACCGGCGGCGAAGGCCTAAAAGCGCGCTGACGCCGTCAAACAGGCGGCCGGCACTCGTCGATTCGATGCAGTTGACATTTTTTTCGAGCATGAAGGACTGGGCCTTAAATTCCTGCTCGCTGCAGAGGCCAAGTTCCTGCACAATTTTCTGCCATTCTGCATGGCTGCGGCCGTTTTTGAGCAGGGAGACGGCGATGCGCCAGCCCTCGCGCGAGGATTTGTCGCCGCCCGCCTGCATGAACGGCATGATGGAGCCGAGTCTTTTGAAGCCCTCGTAACCGGCAAGCAGAAATTCGCCTCCCCAGATTGTGCCCTCCGTGCCGTAGCCCGTGCCGTCAAACGAAACGCCGATGACGGGCTCCTGCCAGTCGTTTTCGGCCATACACGAGAGAATATGCGCGTAGTGATGCTGGATTTTGAGGAGCGGCACATTTGTTTTTTCGGCAAGTTCTGCGGCTACCGTCGTTGTATTGTAGCGCGGGTGCAGGTCGCAGGCGATGACTTCGGGCTGATTCTCGAGCAGCGACTCCATGAGCCCGACAGAATCTTTGAGAGCCAGCACCGTGCGCAGGTCGCTCATATCGCCGATGTAGGGCGAGGGATAAAATAGGTGATTGCTCGCGAGGCAGAACGTGTTCTTGAGTTCGCCGCCGATGCCAAGCACCTGACCTTTTAAGGGTGCACTGAGCAAAAAAGGCAGCGGGGCAAAGCCGCGGCTGCGGCGGATCATGTAAGGTTTCCCTTCGAACCAGTCCATGACGGAATCATCGGCGCGCAGCCGGATCCGGCGGTTGTGCGAGAGGATGCAGTCGCACATGGGCAGGAGCGTTTCTGCGGCCTCGCGGTCGTTATGGCAGATTGGCGCGCCCGAGGGATTGCCGCTCGTCATGACAAGCATGGCGGGCATCTCAACATCGTCCTGACCCGGAAAATCGAATAACAGCATTTGGACAGGGGCATAGGGCAGCATGACGCCGACTTTTGGATTATCGGGGGCGACACTGGGGGCCAGAGGACTGTCCTCTTTTCTTCGCAGCAGCAGAATGGGCTTCTGGTGGCCCGTCATCATTTCTTCTTCGCCGTCTTCCACCTCGCAGGCTGCACGCACGGCGTCCATATCGTGCATCATGACGGCAAAGGGCTTCTGCGGGCGGTGTTTGAGCGCGCGCAGGCGGCTGACGGCCTCTTCGTTCGTGGCGTCGCAGCAGAGATGGAAGCCGCCGATGCCCTTAATGGCCGCGATGCCGCCTCCCGCAATCGTGCGGCGCGTCTCCGTGATGGCCTCTTTGCCGCGCACGTCCTCACGTCCCAAAAGATAAACTTCAGGCCCGCAGCTGTTGCAGCAGACGGGCTGGGCATCGTAGCGGCGGCTCTCCGGCGTCACATATTCCTCATGACATTTTTCGCACATCGGGAATTCGCGCATACTCGTGCGTTCGCGGTCATACGGCATGGCCTCGAGGATGGTCAGGCGCGGACCGCAGGCCGTACAGTTGATGAAAGGATGCAGATAGCGGCGGTCGTGCGGGTCATAGAGCTCTTTGCGGCATTTATCGCAGGTCGCGATGTCGGGCGAGACAAAGATATCGCCGCGTTCCTTGGCACTTTCGATGATTTCAAAGGAAGAAAATGGCTCCGCAGCAGGAATTTTTTTCGCATCGATTTTCAAGATGGCCGCGCGTTCCGGTGCTTCTGTGCGCAGTCCCTGCTGAAAGGCCCGCAGATTTTCCTCTGTGCCCTCGGCAAAGACTTCGACATAAGGCCCCTTGTTGCAGACGCTGCCCAAAATTTCATGAGCGGCGGCCAGTCTGCTGACAAACGGCCGGAAGCCGACGCCCTGAACGATGCCGTAAATCTTGATTTGTAAGCGTGATAGACGTGACATAAGAATTTCCTCATATATATTTATGCTTTTAGGCTGATTTATTCGTAATGGCCCGAAAGGGCAAAATGCGGCAGTTTGATGAATGTTCCTGTAAATTCAGGCGGCAGCGCGCGCCGCAGAATTTTGTCGCCGAGCACGATAGCCTCGGGACGCGCCTGAAGATAAGCAAAAAAGTCGCGCTCCCCCTTAAAATGGCAGTCGCCATTTTCCTGCAGCTGTTTGTCCATGGCAAAGAAACTGCCGACATGGACGCAGGTGTCATCGTATCCCAGTTCCGCAAGTATCGCCCTGCGAAGATTATTGGCCAAAATCTGCTGCTGGACAATCAGGATGGAAATAGACTTTTGGGGCTGCGCTTTCACGGCATCCCTGACTTTCTGCAGGATATCATGGCAAAAATCCTGCAGAAAACGGCGGGGAAGTTCGGTTTCGATGGGAATATCGCATCTTCGCTGCAGGAAGCGGGCGGCTTTGAGGCCGCTCGGCGAAACAACCATGACTTTCTGCAGGCTGCCTGCCTGACAAAAATCAGCGAGCCGGTCGAAAAAGACGGCCTTGCTGCCTGTTTTTTCGGCTGCGGCCGTCACCGCAGCGCGCAGGGATTTTTCGGCAGCGGGCGAAAAGTCAAGCGGCGTCAGGCCGAGCACGCCGACTTTGTCCGGCTGACTTTTTTCATCATGCTGCTCTTCGCCGCCCTGCCTTTTGCCGGACTGCAGCGTATTTACTCTATTTACTTTGTCAGCAGACGGCGTGGCAAATTTTTTGAGCAGGGACAAATAGGCCTTGCCCGCGCCTTCATCGTAAAGATGTGTGCCGTCGGTCTCGGCCGCGATGGCCGGCAGCCCTGTTTTGTTCTCAATCATGCGGCAGAGCGCGCGAAAGTCCGTGGCGATGACGGCCGGCACCGGCGTACTGACAAGGCCGACGAATTTCGCAGGGATTTTTTCAGCGGCATCTGCGATTTTCTCAACAAGTTTATCGTCGCGGCCCATGATGGCATCCATATCGCGCAGGCCGGCACTGAAGACAGCAGGGACATTTTGCCGGTGCGGATATTTTGCTGCTGGATAACGCTTTTCTAAATCTTCCCTTTGCCAGCGTGGCTCATCAAAGCCGCAGATATTGCCGGCGCAGCCGCCCGCGTCGACGATGACGGTAAGGCCGCCGAGCGGGAAAAGCACCGAAGCGGCACCGGCAGTATCGGGAGCAAAGGGAGGCAGGGCAAGGGAAAGGCCGGCAGGCAGTTTCTCATTTTTTTCCGCTGCCTCTGTTTCTTTGGCGAGAATTTTTGCGAGAAACACGGCCTGTGAATATGAGGCAGTTTCAGCCGCTGCATCCTGTTTCTCTCGGCAGCCGTCCGTAACCGGACGCTTTGCGTCAGTCAGGCTGTCTTTGATTAGCAGCGGGACTGCAGCGTCATGGTCCATGGCTTTGGTCATGGCGTGGAAAAGACTTTCCACGGCCTGATAGCCAAAGGGCTGCACGAGCTCATTCCAAGGCAGTTTTTGGGCCTGCGGATGATATGTGCAGGCATCGGCGCCGAGTGCGAGCGTCACGGACGTATCTTCCTCATAATAAAGAATCGTGGGCTCGAGATTCGAGTAGATGCGCGTAGCGGGCGAGAGCTCTGCCAGTCTCTTGATATAGAAAGAATCGGCCGCGGACGGCAGGGCAAAGATTTCGCGGACCGTCAGACCACAGCGGACAAAAGCCAGCGCGAGTTCAAAGGGATTGGCATTTACGCGGCTGCCGATGGCGATAACGGCATCATCATGCTGCTGGCAAAAATCATGAACGGCAGCTTCTGCCCTTTGCCGGCAGTCAGCCAGAGCCGTCAGGGCAGGAGAAGCCCCGATAATCTTACTGAGGGCCTGATACTGCCGGCTAATCTTGTCGATTTCATAAAGGCGCTGCAGGCGGATGGAGGGGATACCGAGACGCTTTTCAAGCTGCAGGGCAGCAGAAGACGCTTCTTCTGACAGCACAAGGTTGAAATTGGCCGCGGCGAGCTCCTGAAAGTCTGCGTAAGCATGGCAGCTGGCAAGTTCCCCGATTTTCCGGATGCCGGCCTGCCGCAGGAAGGCGCGGAGCTCCGAGTTTTCCGCGACAGGCGAGAAAAAGCCCATGAGATTGGCCTGAGCAGGCCTTTTTTTGCGTGGCTCCAGGAGACCGTAAATCGTCTCGCGCACGGCAATCATCGGCGGCCGGATGCTCTCGCGCGTCAGGGCGTACATATAGCAGGGCCGCACGGGCAGCCCCGCAGTTTTTTCCGCCTTACGGCAGACGCGCTCCATATCCGTACCGAGAAGGGCATCGACGCAGGTCAGGCATATCAGGACGACGGAAGGCACTTCTTCGCGGCTTTCCGCAAAAGCCCTGACGGCTGCAGGAATTTTCGCGAGATGGCGGCCCGTGACGATGTCGTTTTCGTCGAGCTCGAGATAGGCGAAGCGTTCGCCGTAATGTCCTTCGCCCTGAAGAGCCGCCGTATTGCGGCCGCAGCAGGCAGGGGAGACGAGCAGCATGATGCTGCCGGGGATGGTGAGGCCCGCGCGCTTGACGCCAAAGCCCTGCGCGCCGGGCGAGTTGAAGTCAATCGCGGCCGGCGTGTTGCAGATGAGGTGCCTATCTGTGCGCAGCTCGTCCGGCAGGCCGGCACTGCCTTTTGCCGCCATGCGGGCGGCGAGTTCTTTTATGGGGATACTGTAGGCTTCTGGCATAAGCGCTCCTTTCTTCCCTTTCTGTCCTGTCTTTCTTGTCTTTCTTGTCTTTCCTGCTTGTCCTGCTCTGGCTGGCAGAATTTAAAACGTGATGCAGCGCCGTCTAAAATTTCAGCTGTTTTCGGGATCTGCAAGAATTTTTTTAGCCAGCGCGAAAAATTCCTGACTGACCGCGTCCTCAGGGTTATCTTCCACGACGGTTTTGCCGCGTTCCTCGGCGTTGCTGATGGCGTCGCTGCGCGGGATGTCCGCGAGGATGGGAATGCGGTGCTTTTCGGCAAAAGCCTGTACTTTTTCTTCTTCATGCGGGACATTGCGTCGGTTCAGGAGGATGCCGCGGACTTTGGCGTAGCCGCGGTCGGCAAAATTCTCAACGGCCGTGGCGATGTTATTGGCCGCGTAAAGCGCCATTTTTTCGCCGGACGTCACGATCAGGACATCTTCGGCATAGCCCTCGCGGATCGGCGCGGCAAAACCGCCGCAGACGACATCGCCGAGAACGTCGTAGAGCACGACATCGGGCTGTTCCTGCTCAAAGAGCTCGAGGTCTTCAAGCAGATTGAACGTCGCAATAATGCCGCGCCCCGCGCAGCCAAGCCCCGGCGTCGGTCCGCCCGTCTCAAGGCAGAGCACGCCGCCAAAACCGCGCGCCGAAATAGCCGCGAGGTCTGAAGGCTCTTCATCAAATTCGCGCATATAGCCCATGACCGACTGCAAGGATTTGCCGCCAAGCAGATTGATCGTTGAATCTGCCTTCGGGTCACAGCCAATCTGGATGACTTTTTTCCCCATGACAGCCAGCGCCGCCGCCAGATTGCTCGTCAGCGTCGACTTGCCGATGCCGCCCTTTCCATACACCGCAATTTTCCGCATAAAATCCCTCCTAAAAATACACTACCTTCTATTATAAAGGGGAAGGGAAGTTCTTTCAAACATGTGTACAGATTTTTAGTTTGCGGGATGAGGTGAGTGGAAGCGAGGCGCCAGCGGGGCCTGCCTGACGCTGCGCGTGGCCGGTGGCTAAATTTATTTTTTGTCTTTTATGGTATCCTTACGAAAGAGCTAAACGCTCTTCGTTTGGACGACGCTCTTTCGCAAGGGTTCTGGCGGACAAAAAATAAATTCTTCACGCCAGCGGTCAAAGCTCCGCTTACAGGCAGGCCCCACTGGCTTACGTCGTGTTGCTTCATTGTTCAGCCGTATCTTGACAGGTATTTTCGAGGAACGAGCTCTGCCCTCGCTGCGAAGCAGCTTAGGGCAGGGAGCGAAGTTCTACTCTGTTTTGGCAAAGAGCAATGATGTCAACAGATCAAAACAAAGAAGCGCACAGGGGAGAAAGTCCGCCTGCCCGCGAGCAAAAAGAAACTGGGGGCGGGGGAATGTTTTTCGCCTGCAGGCGCGCAGTGACTGCCCGCAGGGCTGAGCCCCAAGAAAATCCTGCTAAAACCCGCGATGTCAGAACGCCGCGGCAGGCGGCGAACTTTCTTCAAAGTCAATCTCCAAAGTGGGGCTCATTTAACGGAGCGGCGAAGCCGAAAAACATTTCCCCGCCCCACGCTACGATGTGCGTAAAAATGCATGTAACCCTGTAACATCTTTTTTGCTCACAAAAAAGGCTTTTCCCATATCATGACGAAATAAAAAATAGAAACAAGAATTTTACAGGAAGGGAGCCTTCTCTTATGAATATTGCTGTCGTCAATTCCTTTATGAATGATGCCCACCGCGAAAAAATCCGGCAGGCCGCGGCCGAGCATCAGATAAATGTGGCCTTCTACACCTCAAATGAAGAAGCCCTGCCGCATATGGCCGATGTCGACATCATCTACGCTGCCGCGACGGGCGGCGGCCATAAACTCGCTTTGGCCGCGCCTCATCTCAAATGGTTCTGCAGCGTTTCTGCGGGCGTCGACCCCGTGCTCAAGCCCGGCGTGCTGCCCGAAGGATGTCTCTTGTCGAATTCCTCGGGTGCCTACGGCGTGACGATTGCCGAGCATCTCGTCATGGTGACGCTGATGCTTCTGCGCCGTTATCCGGAATACGATGAAATGATTCGCCGCCATGAGTGGCGCAATGACCTGCCGCTGCGTTCCATCAAGGGCAGCCGCATCACGATTGTCGGCACAGGGGATCTCGGCACGCGCTACGCGGAGCGCATTCAGTCATTCCAGCCTGCCGCCATCATCGGCGTGAGCCGCACGGGCCGCAAGCGCAGCCCTGTTTACGATGAAGTCGTCAAACAGGATGAGCTTGAAACGTATCTGCCGAAGACCGACATCCTCGTGCTCTGCCTGCCGGGCACGAAGGAGACGAACAATATGATTTCGCGTGAACGTCTGGCCCTGCTGCCGAAGGATGCCTTTGTCATCAACGTGGGCCGCGGCAATTCGCTTGACCAGAACGCCCTTGTTGAAGCCCTTAATGCTGACAAACTTGCCGGCGCCGCCCTCGATGTTATGGTCAAGGAGCCAATTCCGGAAGGGGACCCGCTTTGGACAGCCAAAAACGTCATTCTGACGCCGCACTGCTCGGGCAAGATGACGCTTGCCTACACGCGCGACAAGACGGTGGCGATGTTCTGCGAGGACCTCGAGCATTTTGTCAAGCAGGAGCCGCTTGCCCACGAAGTCAAGCGCAGTCTCGGCTATTAATATGACGATATTGAGGCTCTTGGTTGTTTTCCTTCTATATTATTACCGCGTATTTTTTTAAAAGGACCGCGTCAGAAAAGGGGATGCGGTCCTTTTTCTTTGCATCCCCCTGATGAAAATGATATAATTGATATCGTATATCCAAATATCCAAATCCATTCTATAAATTTGGCCGTGCTTTTTCACGGCATCAAAGGGGTTGGCTTCATTGACGCAAACGCAGTTTGACAAACGCAACATCACGATGATGATGGACTTTTACGAATTGACCATGGCCAATGGTTATTTCGCGGATCATGATAAGGATGTTCAGGTAGCTTTTGATGTGTTCTACCGTCAGAATCCGGATGAAGGCGGTTTTGCCATTTTCGCCGGGCTCGAGCAGGTCATTGAATACGTTGAGAATATGGAATTCACGGATGAAGACGTGGAATATTTCCGCCAGCAGCATATGTTCTCGGAAGAATTCCTCACATATCTCCGGAACTTCCACTTCAAGGGCGATATCTACGCACTGCCGGAGGGCACGGTCATGTATCCGAATGAGCCAATCCTGACGGTTGTGGCGCCGCTCATCGATGCCCAGCTCGTCGAAACGGCCATTCTCGCGCAGATCAATCATCAGTCGCTGATTGCCACGAAGGCACGCCGCATCTGCAAGGCAGCGGCAGGCCGCGCAGTTTCGGACTTCGGCGCCCGCCGTGCGCACAACATGGATGCCGCGACGTACGGTGCCCGCGCTGCCTACATCGGCGGCGTCGTCGGCACGGCTACGTGCTCCGCTGGCCAGATGTTCGGCATTCCGATTTCGGGCACGATGGCACACAGCTGGGTCATGTTCTACGGCGATGAGTATGAAGCCTTCAAAAAATACGCCGTGACGTATCCGGATGCGACGATTCTGCTCGTCGACACATACGATGTCATCCATTCGGGTATCCCGAATGCCATCCGCGTGGCTCATGAAGTCCTCGAGCCGATGGGCAAACGCCTCCTTGGCATCCGCATCGACTCGGGCGACCTCGCGTACCTCTCGAAGCGCGTGCGCAAGATGCTTGATGATGCCGGCCTGCCGGACTGCAAGATTGTCGTTTCGAACAGCCTTGACGAATTCACGGTCAGCTCGCTCTTCAATCAGGGTGCCTGCATCGATTCGTTCGGCATCGGCGAACGCCTGATCACGGCGAAGTCGGAGCCGGTCTTCGGCGCCGTCTACAAGCTCGCAGCCGTCGGCGTGGACGACCACTTTGAGCCGCGCATCAAGGTTTCGGAGAACGTCGAGAAAATCACGAATCCGGGCCTCAAGGACCTCTACCGCGTTTACGATGAGAACGGCCATGCCGTGGCCGACCTCATCGCCAACTGCGGCGAGAGCATCGACGGCACGGAGCCGTTCCGTTACGTCGACCCACAGAAACCGTGGAAGAACCGCTCGTTTGAGAACTGCACATTCAAGAACCTGCGCAAATGCTATGTCCGTCAGGGCAAACGCACGGAAGAGCTGCCGAAGCTCGCCGACATCCGCGACTACGTCAAACAGCAGCTCGACCATGAGATTTGGGAAGAGGAACAGCGCTTTGAGAATCCGCACCGCCATTATCTCGATATGACGCCGGATTACTATGAGCTCAAGATGGACCTTCTGACAAAGACGCGCCGCGCTCACGGCTGATGAGCTGAGAGGAACACGTCATGATCAAAGGAACGACTAAAAATCTCGGCGTCATGGGCTGGCCCATCGCGCATTCCCTGTCGCCGGTGCTGCAGAATGCGGCCATCGAAAAGGCAGGGCTTGATTACGTCTACATCTCGCTTCCCGTGCCGCCGGAAAAACTCAAAGAGGCTGTAGCTGGCCTCAGGGCCATGAACTTTACGGGATGGAATGTTACAATTCCGCATAAGCAGGCCATCATGGCTGAACTCGACGAAGTGGCTGAGGATGCCCGCATCATCGGCGCCGTCAATACCGTCGTGAACCGCGAGGGCCATTTGATGGGCTGTAATACGGATTATATCGGTTTTATGCAGCCGCTTGAGGAGCAGGGCTTTGACCCGAAAGGCAAAGAAGTCACGCTTTTAGGCGCGGGCGGCGCGGCGCGTGCCGTAATCTTTGGCCTGCTGCGCGCCAAGGCCGGACGCATCACGCTCGGCGTGCGCAATCCGCAGAAGGCTGAAAAACTTGCCAAGGAATTTTCGGCGTACGGTGATATCCGCGTGCTGCATTGGGAAGATACAGCATTCCGGGAGCATTTAGCCGCAACGGATTTGCTCGTCAATACCACGCCGCTCGGCATGTACCCGAAGGTCGAGGGCATGGCACCGGTCGACTGGGAGAAACTCAAAAAGACGGCCCTTGTCTACGACATCATCTACACGCCGGCCGTGACGCGTTTTCTGCGCGAAGCAAAGGAGCATGGCCATATCGTCATCAATGGCGAAGGCATGCTCGCAGGGCAGGGGGCCGCGTCTTTCAAGCTCTGGACCGGCGTACAGCCTGACCTCGCGCTGATGAAACAGGCCCTGCGTGCGGAACTTGCCGAGCGCCAAAAATAAAAATAAAGATAAGAAAGTTGAGGATTTTATTTGACTGCAATCACCTATGAACTCGTGAAAAAAGACGAGCGCACGGGGGCGCGTGCCGGCATCATCCATACGCCGCACGGCAGCTTCCCCACGCCAATCTTCATGCCAGTCGGCACGCAGGCATCTGTCAAGGGTGTCTCGCCCGATGAGCTCAAGGACCTCGGGGCAGGCATCATCCTGTCGAATACGTATCACCTTTTCCTGCGTCCGGGCATGGACCTCATCCGCGAGGCCGGCGGCCTGCATAAATTCATGCACTGGGACCGCGCCATACTCACGGACAGCGGCGGCTTTCAGGTCTTCAGTCTCGGCGATTTGCGCAAAATCACCGAAGAGGGCGTGACCTTCCGCTCGCATATCGACGGCTCGAAGAAATTCCTTTCGCCGGAAGTCTCGATGGAAGTGCAGATGGCCCTGGGCTCGGACATCGTCATGGCCTTTGACGAATGCGTGCCGTATCCGGCCGATTACGACTATGCAAAAAAATCGACGGAGCGCACGATCCGCTGGCTGGAGCGCTGCAAGAAGACCATGACGGCCCCCAATCAGGGCCTGTTTGGCATCGTGCAGGGCGGCATGCACAAGAACCTGCGCGAGTGGAGCGCCAGGGAAACCGTCGCCATGGACCTGCCGGGCTATGCCGTCGGCGGCCTGTCGGTCGGTGAACCGAAGGAGCTCATGTATGAGATGCTCGAATATTCGACTTCGCTTCTGCCGGAAAACAAGCCGCGCTACCTCATGGGCGTGGGCACGCCGGACTGCCTTGTCGAAGGCGTGCAGCGCGGCATCGACATGTTCGACTGCGTCTACCCGACGCGCGTCGCGCGCAACGGCATGGCCATGACTTGGACGGGAAGACTCGTCATGAAGAACGCCCAGTTCACGCACGACCATCATGTGCTCGAAGAGGGCTGCGGCTGCTACGCCTGCCGCAACGGCTACACGCGCGCCTACATCCGCCATCTCGTCCGGGCTGGTGAGATTTTCGGCCTGCGCCTGCTGTCACTGCACAATCTTTACTTCCTGCAGGAATTCATGCGCCGCATGCGTCAGGCGATTCTCGAAGACCGCTTCACGGAGTTCCGTGCGGATTTCTTCAATAATTACCAGATGCACGGCAAGCAGTAAATTCGTTCATCGTTCATTCGTTTCCATATATTATGTAGATTTTAAATTTTAGAAGGAGTGTTTTTATGAGTCCGGAAGTACTCGGGACCTGGGGTCCTATCGTCGTCATGATCGCGATTTTCTATTTTCTGCTGTACCGTCCGCAGAAAAACCAGCAGAAACGCCGCAAGAGCATGCTGGACAGCCTCAAAAAAGGCGATCAGGTCATCACGATTGGCGGCATCTACGGCACGATTGAAGAGCTCGGTGAAAAATCGCTGAAACTCAAGATTGCCGATGGCGTCGTCATCGAAGTCGTGCGCTCGAGCGTCAACGCCAACGTCACAAAGCAGGAGGCTGCCTGATGGGCCAGGCTTCATACGAAGAGCAGGTTCATAAGGAAAAACTCGCTGCTAAAAAAGAACTGCGCAAAAAAATGGTGGCTTTCCGCCGCAGCCTGACAAAGGAGCAGCGCGCAGAAAAGAGCAGGGCCATTCTCCAGAGGCTTTACGAAGAGCCGGCTTTCCAAAAAGCGAAAACCATCTTTGCCTATGCCTCGATGCCGGATGAAGTTCAGCTTTACGACCTCCTGCGCGAAGCCCTGAAACAGGGCAAGCGCGTCGGCCTGCCGCTGATTACGGGCAGGGGTCTGATGGAAGTCGTCAATCTGCCCTCTTTAGATGCTCTCGTTGCAGGCGAGTTCGGCATCCTGACGGTAAAAAAGGAGCTGCAGGAAATCATCCCTGGCTCCGATATTGACCTCATCATTGTGCCGGGCGCGGCTTTTTCCGAGAGGGGAGACCGCCTGGGCCTTGGCGGCGGCTACTACGACCGCTACCTCAGTGATAAAGCACCGCAGGCTTTTCGTGCAGCCCTGACCTTTGACGGCCAGATCACGGCGCAGGTGCCCACGGAGGCACATGATGCCAAAGTCAATCTGATCCTGACGGAAACGCGTCGGATTGAACCATAAATAGACCACGTAGAAAGGGTTGTGAAACGTTGAGAAAGAATAGTCTCATCAAACTCATTGTCTGCATCGTGGCGATCGTCGCTATTTTCCTTGCTTTTGTCAAGCCGCTGGCCAATTCCATCCGCCAGGGCCTTGACCTGCAGGGCGGCACGCATGTCGTGCTCGAAGCCGTCGATACGGATGCAGCAAAAGTCAACGATGATGCGATGAACCGTGTCGTCACGATCATGGAGAAGCGTGTCAACGCACTCGGCCTCACCGAGCCGATCATCCAGCGTGAGGGCGAACGCCGCGTCATCATCGAGCTGCCGGGCGTCAAGGACCCGGATGCCGCCATCAAGACCATCGGCAAGACGGCCATGCTCGAATTCAAGGACGAGGATGGCAATACGGTGCTCACGGGTACCGACCTCAAGGACGCTCAGGCTGCGACGAATCAGCAGAACGGCCAGAACGTCGTCAACCTCGAATTCACCGATGAAGGCGCGAAGAAATTCGCCGACCTCACGACAAAGAATGTTGGCCGTACGATTGCCATCCTGCTCGATGGCGAAGTGCTGACGGCTCCGAACGTCCGCGAGCCGATTCTCGGCGGCAAGGCTGAAATTTCCGGCCAGAAGACGCTCGAAGAGGCCCAGAACCTCGCTGTCGTCCTCCGGAGCGGTGCATTGCCAGTAAAAGTCAACATCATCGAGACGCGCACGGTCGGCCCGACGCTCGGCCAGGATTCTAAGGATAAATCGGAATTCGCCTTTGCTGTCGGCCTCGGCGCCGTCCTGCTGTTCATGATTCTCTTTTACCGCATGTCGGGCTTCATCGCCGATATCGCGCTGATGGCTTACACCATTATGCTGCTTGGCCTGCTGTACCTCCTCGATGCTACGCTGACGCTGCCTGGCGTCGCCGGTATCATCCTGTCCATTGGTATGGCCGTCGATGCGAACGTCCTGATTTTCGAGCACTTCAAGGAAGAATATCAAATTCAGGGCAAGACACTGCGCCTTTCGATGGAATCGGGCTTCAAGCGTGCGTTCACGACAATTTTTGACTCGAACATCACGACCATCATCGCCGCCGCCGTCCTGTTCTTCCTCGGCACCGGCACGATCCGCGGTTTCGCCATCACGCTGGGCCTTGGTACTGTGCTCTCGATGTTCACGGCTATCACGCTGACGCATTACATGCTCAAGCTCATGGTTGACTCGAAGATCTTCGAGAATCCAAAAGCTTATGGTGTCACGGGCTTCATGCTCTGGAAAAAGGAGGATCTGAAGAAGAATGCCTAAATTTGATATTGCAGGCCATCGGAAAATCTGGTTCCTCATTTCCGCGCTGATCATCATCCCAGGAATCATCTGCATGTTCGTCCGCGGTTTTAACTTCGGCATCGATTTCACCGGCGGCACGATCATCGACCTCAAATTCGATCAGCCGGTCGCCATTTCGCAGGTTCGCACAAGCCTTGCCAAATACGACCTCGATGACGCGACGATTCAGCTTTCCGGCGCGCAGTCGGATGTCAAGGAATCCGAAGACGTTATGATCCGCACGAAGGACCTCGAAGAGGACCAGCGCAAGGAAGTCATGGCCACACTCAAGAGCGACCTCGGCGATTACAAAGTGCTGCGTGAAGAAAAAGTCGGCGCCACAATCGGCGGCGAGCTCATCACGAACGCGCTTCTTGCCCTTGTCGTTTCGTGGGCCCTCATCATCCTCTACGTTGCGTACCGCTTTGAGCTCCGCTTCGGCATCGCGGCCGTGCTCGCGCTGATTCACGATATCCTCATCGTGCTCGCGGTGTTCTCGCTGACGCAGCGCCAGATTGATTCCTCATTCATTGCGGCCCTTTTGACCATCGTCGGTTATTCCATCAACGATACCATCGTCATTTTCGACCGCATCCGCGAGAACCTCAAGCTGCATTTCCGTCGCGGCGGCGACGTCAACCAGCTCGTCAACCGCAGTATTTATCAGACGCTGACGCGTTCTCTCTACACGGTCTTCACGGTTCTCTTCACGACCGCTTCGCTTTATTTCTTCGGCGGCGACACGACAAAGGACTTTGCCTTTGCCCTGCTCGTCGGTTTCTCCGTCGGCTGCTATTCGTCTATTTTCATCGCCAGCCCGCTCTGGATCATCTTCCGCAACTGGGGTGAAAAGAAAAAACATCAGCCGAAGCCGGAAGCTGCGGCCTGAGACTGCCTGTTCACAAGATTTTTAAAAGCTGCTGCCCTATGGCGGCGGCTTTTTTGCTCTCTTTTTCATTTTGCCGTCCTGAAAAAGAGGAGAAGTCTGTCCTGCGAAAGAATCTTATTGCATCGAACGTCTATTTCTTGTATGATGGAAATAGGTATACAATAAAGAAGGAAAAACGATATTGATGTATAAAAAGTGGAATTTATATGAGCCCGTGCCGAAGCTTGGGACTTTTGCCGAAAGCATCGGCCGGGACAAGACGCTCGCGGCCCTGCTCTGGCACCGCGGCATCCGCACGCGCGAAGAAGCTGACGTGTTTCTGCATCCGGAAAAGCAGCCATACGTTGACCCGTTCCTGATGCGTGATATGGATAAAGCGGCGTCACGCATTGAAAAAGCGCTGCGTGACGGCGAAAAAATCACGGTCTACGGCGATTACGATGTCGACGGCATGACGGCGACGTCTCTTCTCGTGCGTGCCTTAAGGCGCTGGGGCGCGAGTGCTGACTTTTACATCCCGGACCGCATGACGGAAGGCTATGGCCTGAACCGCAAAGCCCTTGAAGAGCTCGCAGGGAAGACCGACCTTTTAATCACGGTCGACTGCGGCATTGCCTCGGTCGACGATGTCGCGGCCGTTACAGAGAACGGAAGTCTCGATATCATCATTACGGACCACCATCTGCCAGGGAAGACATTGCCGCCGGCTCTTGCCGTGCTGAACCCGCACCGCGCAGACTGTCCGTATCCCTTCAAGGACCTCTGCGGCGTCGGCGTGGCCTTCAAGCTCTGTCAGGCCGTCGGGAAAAAGCTGCATCCGAAGGCGGAGCTTTTTCATGAGGATTTGGAGCTTGTGGCCCTTGGCACGGTCGCGGACCTCGTGCCGCTGCGCGGCGAAAACCGCCGCATCGTCAAGGAAGGCATGGCGCGCATGGAGTCGTCTAACCTTGCCGGCGTGGCCGCTCTTATCGAAGTCGCAGGCCTTACGAACAAGAAAATCAATGCCGGCCATCTGGGCTTTCTGCTCGCGCCGAGGCTCAACGCGGCCGGACGCATCGAGTCGGCCCGTACGGGCGTGGCCCTCTTGACATCTACGGACCGCGAAAAGGCCGCGAAGCTTGCCGAAGAACTCGACATGCTGAACAGCGAACGCCGCGAAATCGAGCATGCCATCTGCGAGCAGGCAGAAAAAGAGCTCGAACCCCTCGACATGGCGGAAGAAAAGGCCATCGTCATCGCGGGCAGGGGCTGGAACCCCGGCGTCATCGGCATCGCGGCATCAAGGCTTGTCGATAAATTCTACAAGCCGACCATCGTGCTGTCGATTGGGGAAGACGGCAGCTGCCGCGGTTCGTGCCGCAGCATCGAGGGGCTCAATATGTACGAGGCTCTGACCGCCTGCCAAGACCACCTTACGCAGTTCGGCGGCCACGCGATGGCAGCAGGCCTATCGCTTCGCGAGAAGGATATTCCCGCATTCCGCGAGGCCTTTGCCGCTTATGCAGGGGCACACCTCACCGAAGAGGACTACGAGCCAAAAGTTTCTGTGGAATTTGAGATGATGCCTGAGGAACTGACCTTGGACCTTGTCGAAGAGCTTTCGCTCTTAGAGCCATACGGCATGGGCAACCCGAAGCCGTATCTCGGCTGCCGCAATGTGCGGGGCAGGGAAGCCGCCGCCATTGGCCGTGACCATAATCATCTGCGCTTCAAGCTCGGCACGCAGGAAAATCCGGTGACGGGGCTCATGTGGAATCACGCAGAGCTCTTGCCTTCTGTGAACAGCGAAGCCCTCGACATCGTCTACGCACCGGCCGTCAACGAGTGGAACGGGCAGAAGAGCCTGCAGTGCATGGTGGAAAGCCTGAGCCCCGCAAGCTCCGAGCGCATTTTCCCCGAAAGGGAGCTTCTGCGCGATGTCTACCGCTTCCTCTTTGCCTGCCAGAAGCAGCAGGGGAAAATTCCCTTCGATACAATGACGCTTGCAGATGGTTTCAGCAGGGCCTTTCATCATATTTCAGCGTATACGATGGGTGCAGCCTTGCGCATTTTTCAGGAATTGGGTATTCTAAGAGAGAATATTAGCGAAAGCAGCTATTATCTGCCGCCCGCGCACGGCAAAATGGAGCTGGAAGCTTCACCAACGTTCAGGCGGCATAAGGTCATCTGACTGCTGTATAAAAAGAGAGAAAGAAGCACAGGTGGCCGGCAGCTCTGCCATTGGCCGTGCTGCCGCATAAAGGAGTGGGTTGTATGAATGACAAAGACAAAGAACCGGTGACGATTGACACCATCATCGACGCCGTCAAAGAATATTCGCCGAAGGCCGACCTCGACCTCATCCGGCGTGCCTATGAACTGGCGAAAAAGGCACATGAAGGCCAGACACGCGTATCGGGGGAAGCGTACATCATCCATCCGCTGCACGTGGCCCAGATCCTCACGCAGCTGCATCTTGACGATGTGACCATCAGCGCGGCTCTTCTGCACGATGTCGTCGAGGATACGATTTACACGAATGAGCAGATGAAGGAAATGTTCGGCGATGAAGTCGCCATGCTCATCGACGGCGTGACCAAACTCGGCCGCCTGCAGTATAAATCGAAGGAAGAAGCCCAGCTCGAGAGCTACCGCAAGATGTTTTTGGCCATGGCCAAGGACATCCGCGTCATCATGATCAAACTCGCGGACCGACTGCACAATATGCGCACACTCAAATATATGCGCGAGGATAAGCAGAAACGCATTGCGCGCGAGACCATTGAAATCTATGCGCCGCTTGCCAACCGCCTCGGCATTTCGAGCATCAAGTGGGAGCTTGAAGACCTCTGCCTGCGCTATCTCGAGCCTGAAATCTACTACGACCTCGTCGAGAACGTCAAGCAGAAGCGCCGCGAGCGCCAGTCCTTCATCGATACGGCCATCAAGCAGATTCAGGAAAAACTCAAAGAGGCCAATATCAAAGCCGATATCAGCGGCCGCGCCAAGCACTTCTACAGCATTTATAAGAAGATGAAGCGCGACAACAAGGACCTCAGCGAAATCTACGACCTTTCCGCCGTGCGCGTGCTCGTCGATTCCGTCAAGGACTGCTACGGCGTCCTCGGTGTCATCCACGCCATGTGGAAGCCGATTCCGGGCCGTTTCAAGGATTACATCGCCATGCCGAAGTCGAACGGCTATCAGTCGCTGCACACGACCGTCATGACGCGCGGCTACCCGCTCGAAATCCAGATCCGTACGTTTGCGATGCATCAGGTCTCAGAATACGGTGTCGCGGCGCACTGGAAATATAAAGAGGCCGGCAAGGGCGCGAAGGCCACGGGTGCAGTCGACCAGAAAATGAGCTGGCTGCGCCAGATGGTCAGCCTGCAGCAGGAACTCAGCGACCCGAAGGAATACTTCGAAGCCCTCAAGGTCGATATCTTCTCCGACGAGGTCTTTGTCTTCACGCCGAAAGGCGACGTCATCGACCTGCCGAAGGGCTCCATCCCGATTGACTTTGCGTACCGCATCCATACGGAAGTCGGCCATCACTGCGTCGGCGCGAAGGTCAACGGCAAGCTCGTGCCGCTTGAATACAAGCTCAAGAACGGCGATATCGTCTCCGTCATCACGAATAAGGCCAACAACGGCCCGAGCCGCGACTGGCTCAACATCGTCGCATCGTCTGAGACGCGCAGCAAAATCCGTTCGTGGTTCAAGAAAGAAAAACGCGAAGAAAACATCGAACGCGGTCTGGAACTCATCAAGGATGAGGCCAAGCATCTCGGCTATGCGCCAAAATCGCTGCTGAAAGAGGGCAGACTGCAGCAGGTCGCGGAAAAACTCAATATCCAAAGTGAAAATGACTTGCTCGCAGCTCTTGGCTACGGCGGCCTGACCGTGCGCAGCGTCATGACGAAGCTCATCGAACTCTACAAGAAAGACCTCAAGGAAGCAACGCCACCCGACGTCTCGAAGATGCTTTCGGAGCTCAAGACGCCGCAGCACAGCGGCAAGCGCAGCCGTTCGAGCCACGGCGTGCTCGTCGAGGGCGAAAGCGGCCTTCTTGTGCGCCTGGCCCGCTGCTGCAACCCGATTCCGGGCGACCCGATCACGGGCTTTGTCACGAAGGGACGCGGCGTTTCCGTGCACCGTGCCGACTGCCCGAATGTCATGCGCGACACGGATTTTTCGCGCATGATCGAAGTCAGCTGGGATATCGGCCTCGACAAGGACTACACGGTCGAAATCGAGATTGTCTGCAATGATAAGAGCGGCGTGCTCGCCGAACTTCTCGCCGTGCCGTCGGAGATGAAGATCAACATCCGCAGCGTCAACGCGAACCCGAACCGCAGCAACAAGACCTCGACGGTCGTCATGGGCCTCGATGTCAAGAACGCCACGCAGGTCGCGCAGATCATGACAAAGATGCGCCGCCTCAAGAACGTCTACAGCGTCTCGCGTGCCCTCGGCAGCCATCCGGGCAAAGAATGAGGCTTCGTTTTTAAATTTTTCTTTAAGTTTTATAAAACCCTGTTATAGTGAATTGTATTTTTGTGACATTTCTGTTATAATGTATGCATTTAAATCGCATAGAAGCCTGTTGTTCAAATAAATCAAGTAAATTATGATAGAAAAGCAGGTATGGATAAAAGAAAAGGGGATTTTACTTATGTCACAGACGTTTACGATGGATGACCTCAAAAAAATGCTGCAGGAAAGACAGCATAAAATGACGCCGCAGCGCCAGATTGTCCTGCAGATTTTCCTTGACCATCCGGGCGAACACCTTTCCGCCGAGGATGTCCACGGCATCCTGCGCGACAATAAATCTGAAATCGGCCTTGCGACGGTCTACCGCAGTCTCGAACTGCTCTCTGAGCTCGGCATCCTGCAGAAAATGGAATTTGGCGACGGCTGCAGCCGCTACGAAGTCAACCGCACGGACCCGGCAAAGCACCACCATCATCATCTGATCTGCACGAACTGCGGCAAAGTTATCGAATTCCAGGATGACCTGTTGGAGCCTCTTGAGCAGGATATCGAAAACAAGATTGGCTTCAAGGTCAGCGACCATCAGGTCAAATTCTTCGGTCTCTGCAAGGAGTGCCAGGAGGCACAGGAACATGGCGCTCAGGATTAAGACCTTTACGCTCAATAATAAAAAGGAAATCATCTCGAAAATCGTGCGCGAGGTGCTCGTGCTCTTTAAGGTCGAAATCGTCGGCCGGCGCGGCGAGGCGGACTATCTGCAGCTGTCCGTCATCAATCACCGCCTGAAGGATACAAAAGACGGCCGCGTGGTCATCGAGTCAAAGCTCATGCTTTTTGACAGGGAAGGCCATGCACGCCTCTTTACGCAGCGCCGCACGGGGGCCCTTGACGAACGCGAGGGGGCGTCTGTCAACCGTCTCATCAAGCTCAATCTCTACCATATATTCCGCGAGGAACTCGGAATGCCCCAGGCGCCCTGGGGCATTCTGCATGGCGTGCGCCCGACGAAAATCGTGCACCGCTGGATTCGCGGCGGCATGGATGAGGCGGGCATTATCGAGCGCCTGCAGGAGGATTATGCCTGCAGCGAGGAAAAGGCCCGCGAAATCGTGCCGATGGCGTTTCGCCAGCTGCCGTTTCTGAAAACTTCCGACGAAAAGACTGTCAGCGTCTACATCGGCATCCCGTTCTGCCTGACGCGCTGCCTTTACTGCTCATTCCCATCGAACATTCTGCCGGGCGACAAGAAGCTGCATCAGTTTATGGATGTGCTCAAAAAGGACATGACGGCCGCAAAGGATGCCATCTCTCATTACGGCTTCCACGTGCAGAATATTTACGTGGGCGGGGGCACGCCGACGAGCCTGCCTGACGATTTTTTTGCCGAAATGCTCGAGATGGTATATAATGATTTTCATGAGCCTTCTACGGTGGAGTTTACCGTCGAGGCCGGACGGCCCGACAGCATCACGCAGGGCAAAATCGAGACGATGAAACGCCTTCATGTCACGCGCGTCAGCGTCAATCCGCAGACGATGCAGGCCAAGACGCTTCACCGCATCGGCCGGCAGCATACGCCGGAGGATGTCGTGAAGATGTTTCACGCACTGCGCGAGGCCGGCATCCCGCATATCAACATGGACCTCATCCTCGGACTTCCGGGCGAGACGGCCGAGGATGTGCGCGATACGATGGAGAAGGTCACGGCGCTCGGCCCTGACGACATTACGCTGCATGCCCTTGCCTTAAAGCGCGGCTCGCGCCTGAAGCTTTTGATGGAGGAGCAGCATGTAGAGCTGCCGTCGGACGAGGAGACGCGCCGCATGTCGGAAGTCGCGATGGCCTATGTCAGAAAGCTCGGCATGCGCCCGTACTATCTCTACCGTCAGGGTTATATGAGCGGCGACCTTGAGAATGTAGGCTGCTGCCGCGATGGTGCCGAAGGCATGTACAACATCCAGATTATGGAGGAACATCAGACCATCATCGGCATCGGCGGCGCGGCCTCCACGAAGGTCGTCGACTTCCGCCAGAAACGCATGAAGTCTTCGTTTAACGCCAAAGACCTCGTGACGTATCTGCGCGACATCGATATGTATATCGAAAAACGCCGCAGTCTTCTCGATGAAGTTTACGGCAAATCATGATAACAGGGGGAACGATTCATGCTCACCAATGCCCCTCGGGGAACAAAAGACATTCTGCCAGATACCGTTGGCGAATGGAATTACGTTGAAGGAAAGATCCGCGACATCTGCGGCCGCTACGGCTTTGAAGAAATCCGCACGCCGCTCTTTGAGCACACGGAGCTCTTCCATCGCGGCATCGGCGAAGGTACGGATGTCGTCGACAAGGAAATGTACACGTTCGAGGACCGCGGCGGACGCAGCATCACGCTGCGCCCGGAAAACACGGCCTCTGTCGTGCGCGCTTATCTGCAGAACAAGCTCTACGGCGATTCGTCGCTCGTCAAGCTCTTCTACATCGGCTCGATGTTCCGCTATGACCGTCCGCAGGCCGGCCGTATGCGCGAATTCCATCAGTTCGGCGTCGAATCGCTCGGTGAAGAGAATCCGATGGCCGATGCTGAAATCATCATGCTGGCCGTCGATTTCCTGCAGTCGCTTGGTCTTAAAGACCTCGAGCTCAGCCTGAACTCCGTCGGCTGCCCGAAGTGCCGTCCTGTTTACCGCAAGGTCCTGCAGGACTACTTCCGCGATAAACTCGATGACCTCTGCGATGACTGCAAGGACCGCTTTGAGAGAAGTCCTCTGCGCATCCTCGACTGCAAGGTCGATGCGGATAAGCCGTTCATGGCCGATGCCCCGAAAATCACGGACTGCCTTTGTGACGAATGCCGTGAGCATTTTGAGAAGGTCCAGAGCTATCTGACGGATGCCGGCGTTTCGTTTAAACTCGACCCGCGTCTCGTGCGCGGCCTCGATTACTACACGAAGACGGCCTTTGAGATCAAATACGCGCCGCTCGGCGCCCAGAGCGCGGTAGCCGGCGGCGGCCGCTACGACGGCCTCATCGAGGAAATCGGCGGCAAGCCGACTCCGGCTGTCGGCTTTGCGACGGGCCTCGAGCGCGTGCTGCTGGCCCTTGAGAAACAGAATCTCATCCCGGAGCAGCCAAAGAAGACGGATGCCTTTGTCGTCGCCCTTGGCGACGCGGCAAAAGCACCGGCGTTTACGCTTTTGACAAAGCTGCGCCGTGCCGGGCTCAAGGCTTCGATGGATTATGCGGGCCGCAGTATGAAGGCCCAGATGAAACAGGCAAACAAGGCTCATGCCCGCTTTGCGCTGATCATCGGTGAAGATGAAGTCAAAGAATCCTGCGTCATGCTCAAAGATATGGAAAAGAGCGAGCAGCAGAAGGTTTCTTTTGATGCAATTATAGAAAAGCTATGTGCTGAGGTGAAAGGTTAATGGAAACATTACAAGGTATGAAGCGCACCCATCATTGCGGCGTGCTTCGCAAGACGGATGTTGGCCAGGAAGTCGTACTCTGCGGCTGGGTCTCCCGTCGTCGTGACCATGGCGGACTGATTTTCGTCGACATGCGCGACCGTTCCGGTTTCGTGCAGATTGTCTTCGATGAAGCTGCCATGAACGAAGGAACGTTCCACAAGGCAGAGTCCCTGCGCAACGAGTTCTGCATTGCCGTACGCGGCAAGATCCGTGCGCGCAGCGAAGAGACGATCAACCCGAACATCGATACGGGCGAAGTTGAGGTCGTCTGCGCAGAGCTGCGCATCCTCAATACGTCGAAGACGCCGCCGTTCTACATTCAGGATGGCATTGATGTGGACGAGATGGTCCGCCTCAAGTACCGTTATCTCGACCTGCGCCGCCCGGAGATGCAGAAGAACATCATCCTGCGTCACCGCGTGACGAAGATCATGCGTGACTTCTTCGACCGCAACGGCTTCCTCGAAATCGAGACGCCGATGCTCTGCAAGAGCACGCCGGAAGGCGCCCGCGACTTCCTCGTCCCGAGCCGCGTCAATCCGGGCGAGTTCTACGCCCTGCCGCAGTCCCCGCAGATCTTCAAGCAGATTCTGCAGGTTGCCGGCTTTGAGAAGTACTTCCAGATTGTCCGCTGCTTCCGCGATGAAGACCTGCGCGCTGACCGCCAGCCGGAATTCACGCAGCTCGATATCGAGATGAGCTTCATGAGCCAGGACGATATCCTGACGCTCATGGAAGCCATGATTAAAGAGCTCTTCAAGAAAGCCATCGGCAAGGACATCCCGACGCCGTTCGAGCGCATGGAGTGGGATACGGCCATGGACAAGTACGGCTCCGATAAACCGGACCTGCGCTTTGACATGCCGCTCATGGACATCTCCGAGTACGTCAAGGGTTCGAGCTTCAAGGTCTTCAACTCCGTCATCGAAAATGGCGGCATGGTCAAGTGCATCAAGGTCGACGGCTACGCCGACATCCCGCGCCGCCGCCTCGACGACCTCGTCAAGTTCGTTCAAGTCTACGGTGCCAAAGGCCTTGCCTGGATTCAGTACACGGCAGACGGCATCAAGAGCCCGTTCAAGAAGTTCTACGATGATGAAACGTTTGCCAAGATCGCCGAAGCTACGGGCGCCAAGACGGGCGACCTGCTGCTCGTCGTCGCTGACAAGCGTCTCGTCGTCGATACGGCTCTCGGCCAGCTGCGCCTCGAGATGGGCAAAGAGCGCAATCTCATTGATCCGGATGCACTCCGTTTCCTCTGGGTCGTCGACTTCCCGATGTACGAGTGGAGCGAGGAAGAGCACCGCTTTAAGGCCATGCATCATCCGTTCACGGCTCCGCGCGATGAAGATATTCCTCTTCTCAACACGGACCGCATGGACGAAGTCAAGGCCAATGCTTACGATATGGTTCTCAACGGCGTTGAAATCGGCGGCGGCTCGCTGCGTATCTATAACGCAGAGCTGCAGGAAAAGGTCTTCGAGTCCCTCGGCCTCACGCCAGAACAGGCTCATACGAAGTTCGGCTTCATGATGGATGCGTTCCAGTACGGCACGCCGCCGCATGGCGGCCTCGCTTTCGGTCTCGACCGTCTTGTCATGCTCATGGCAAAACGCCCGTCGATCCGCGACGTCATCGCCTTCCCGAAGACGCAGAGTGCACGCGACGTTATGTCGAATGCTCCGTCGCCGGTTGACGAGAAGCAGCTCCGCGAGCTGTCGATCCGCACGGCCGTCAAGAAAAAAGAGAAGAAAGAAAACTAAGCCTTAAGTTTAAGAGGGTTAGTATGGAAAAGCCCCGAGCATCTAATGGTGCTCGGGGCTTTTTGTGTCAATAGGAGAGAAAAACTAAGGGAGGCAGCCGGCCCTGTCCATAAGCGAAGCTTCAGCCTGCTGCGCGGAGCGTTGGACAGGGCCGGCTGCCTCCCGCCTTATTATGATACGATGCGGCAGGGAAGACGGAAGGGGATGTCCAACGCTCCGCGGTGACAGCTGGCTAAACTTATTTTTTGCCTTTTATGGCATCCTTACGAAAGAGCTAAACGCACTTCGTTTGGACGGACGCTCTTTCGCAAGGGTTTTGGTTGGCAAAAAATAAGTTCTTTACGCCATCTGTCAAAGCTCCGCTTATGGACATCCCCTTCCTTACTTCCAGCAGTGTTGTTACTGGGGGGTTACATCTTGGCTGCTTAGGCGGAGTTTGCTTCGCTCCTCCTTATTTTTTCTTCCTTTATTTATTACCATCATGGAGAAGTTTGGTGAGTTTTGGCAGGGTGTTTTTCTCGTAGCAGCAGTAGTAGTGGATATTGACGGCTTCGTCTTCAATCGGGATGACGACACGGCCTTCGGGTGCGCCGATTCGCTGCAGGCTTAAATCGGTCACAAAAGTGGGCAGGACGGAGAAGCGGACGAGTTCATCGAAGGCATTTTCATCCTGTATCAAAAAGTTCGTATCCGGCATGGCCTTTTTGACAAGGTCAAACCAGAAGCCGAGATTTGGACGCAGCAGCATGGTCTCGCCGTTGAGGTCGGCAAGATGCAGGGATGTTTTATGCGCCAGCGGATGGGCCGGCGGCAGGGTAAAGCATAAGTGTTCTTCGCCGATTTCCTGACAGGAAAAGCCTGCTTCTTCTATAGGATAAGGAAGAACGATAAGCTGATAGGTCTTATCGAGCAGTTTTTCTTTTAATGTATCGAGGCCGCGGATTTCTGAGGTAATCGTCATATCGGGGTAAAGCGCCGAGAGATGGGGAAGGAGTGTCCATAAAGGCGCGGGGGCGCAGCTGCCGACAAAAATCGTATGGCGGGCTCTTTCCGCAGCGAGCAGATTCGTCTTCATTTCGCACGCTTCGCGGACAATCTGCTCGGCGTATTTGACGGCGAGTTCGCCGTTTTCATTGAAGGCAATCTTATTTTTGGCATGGGTGAAGAGCGGCACGGAGAGGTCTTCTTCAAGACGGCGCATGGAGCGGCTCAGGGCCGGCTGCGACAAATGGAGATGCTCGGCTGCGGCCGAAAGTGTGCCGTATCTCGCGAAGGCCAAGAGCTGCTCTAACTGACTGAGTTCAAACATATTTATCACCTCGCCATCAGTGTAGCACAGATATTCCTGTTTGAAAACAGGCCAGCATGCATGGTACGCATAGCAGCTTGCAAAAGCGGAACTGTACTTATTCGCGAAATCCTCGTATGATAAGAATCAAAGAAAGACACTAAGGAAATAACAAAAGAAATACTAAAATCTTGATGTATAACGAAAGGATGATTTTCATGGAATTTACAACGTTAAGCAATGGCGTAAAGGCACCTCTTCTCGGTGTCGGTACCTATCTTTTGAGCCTTGAAGATACGGAAAAATCCGTCTATGAGGCGATTCGCTGCGGTTATCGCCTGATTGACACGGCCAACGGCTATCTCAACGAAGCAGCTGTCGGCAGGGCCGTGGCCCGTGCAATTAATGAAGGTCTTGTCAAGCGCGAAGAGCTCTTCATTTCGACAAAGCTCTGGCCGACGGTGTACGAAAAGGAAACGGCCGTTGACGAAACGTTAAAACGCCTTGGCCTTGATTATGTGGATTTGCTATTCATCCATCAGCCGGCCGGCAATTTTATCGCGGGTTATGAGCAGCTTGAGAAAGCTTATAAAGAAGGCAAGGCAAAATCCATCGGCATTTCGAACTTCCACGGCAAAAAGCTGGAAAAGCTTCTCGCTGCTGCCGACATCAAGCCGCATGTCATCCAGCTTGAGACGCATCCTTATTTTGCCCATCATGAGCAGATGGACCGCCTGAAGGAATACGGCACAAAGCTCATGGGCTGGTATCCGCTCGGCCATGGCGATGCGGGACTGCTGCACGAAAAGATTTTTGAGGAACTCGCCGCGAAATATCATAAGAACACGGTGCAGATTCTTCTGCGCTGGGCCGTCCAGTACGGCGTCATGACGATTCCGGGTTCGAAGAATCCTGAGCATATCCGCTCTAATTTCGACATCTTCGATTTCTCACTGACCGATGAAGAGATGAAGGAAATCGCCAAACTCGACGGCACAAAGCGTTATTATCATCCCGATGACAAGGTGGAAGAAAGCTATGCCACGATGCATCTTTGCTTTGAAAAATAAGATTTGACCAGTTGCTTTTCAGTTTTGGAAGGAGATTTTTATCATGGAATATGTAACACTCAACAATGGCGTCAAAATGCCGCAGCTCGGCTACGGCGTGTTTCAGACAAAACCGGCTGAGACGGAAAAAGCCGTCAGCACGGCGCTTGAGGTCGGCTACCGCCTGATTGATACGGCAGCTTCCTATGGCAATGAAGAAGGTGTCGGCGCGGCCATCAAAAGCAGCGGCCTGCCGCGTGAGGAGCTCTTTGTAACGACGAAGCTCTGGGTGCAGGACCATGGCTATGACAATACGCTGCGCGCCTTTGATACTTCAATGAAAAAACTCGGTCTCGATTATCTCGACCTTTACCTCATCCATAAACCGTACAGCGATTATTATGGTTCATGGCGTGCGATGGAGCGTCTTTATAAGGAAGGACGCATCCGCGCCATCGGTGTGACGAGCTTCTGGAATGAACGCCTTGCAGACCTTTTCAACTGCAATGAAATAAAGCCGGCCGTCAATCAGATTGAGACGAATGTCTGGAATCAGAAATGGGCCGAAGAAGCCTTCATGAAAGAGCAGGGCATCCAGCAGGAGGCATGGGCACCGTTTGCTGAAGGCGCAAATCATGTATTCCAGAATCCGCTTCTGCAGGAGATTGCGAAGAAGCACGGCAAAACGACGGGGCAGGTCATGCTCCGCTGGCTGCTGCAGCGCGGCATCGTCGTCATCCCGAAATCCGTACACAAGGAACGCATGGAAGAAAATCTCAATGTCTTTGATTTTAAGCTCGATGAAAAAGACATGGCGGCAATTCGCACGCTCGATACGAAAAAGAGTCCGATTTACGATGAAATGGACCCACAGAGGGCTCTGTTCATCGGCAAAATGAAGATTCACGACTAAGCATTTCCGGAAAGATTTGTCATAAGGAGGACAGATAATTCATATGAATGAAAATGCAGATAATTTCTTAGAAGGACCTCTGGCCGGCAAGATCTTTCGTTTCGCACTGCCCGTAGCATTTACCATCATCTGTGAGCAGCTCGTCAGCGGCACGGACGTGCTCATTCTGGGCCGTTTTGTCGGCCCGTCCGCGATGGCGGCCGTCGGCAATGACACGCCTGTGCTGACTTTGCTGATTTCCCTGCTCGTCGGCCTGTCTTTGGGCGCCAATGTACTGCTGGCACAGGCCATCGGCGGCCGCAAGGAAAAAGAAGCAAACAAGATTCTCCATACTTCCGTGCTCTTTGCCCTGCTTTTGGGCCTTGCCTTTGCCGTCATCGGTGAAATCGTGACGACGCCGCTTCTGGCGCTTTTGAACGTGCCGCCCGAAGTGCAGAATGAGGCCGAAGTTTATCTGCGAATTTTCTTCTGCTCGATGCCGTTTCTTTCCCTTTACAATTTTGAGGCTGCGCTGTTCCGCGCCATGGGCGACAGCCGGACGCCGCTTTACGCCTTGATTTTAGCGGCTGTGCTCAATGCCGTGCTCGACCTTTTGACGGCCTCGCTCGGCTTTGGCCTTGCCGGCATTGTCTGGGTCACGGTGCTTGCCTATGTGCTCGATGCCGTCGTGCTCTTTATCCTGCTCGTGCGTCATCCAGGACTGCATCTCTCGCTGCGTCATATGACGTTTGCGTCCAGTGAACTGAAGGAAATTGTCCGCATCGGCCTGCCGGCCGGTGTGCAGGGCATGGTATTTTCGGTCTCCAACCTCGTCATCCAGTCGGCTATCAATAGCCTTGGTCCTGAGGCCATGGCGGCATCTTCGGCGGCCTTTGCCATCGAAATCAACATCTATGCCTTTGTCAATGGCTTTGGTCAGGCCGCTACGACCTTCGTCGGCCAGAATTTCGGCGCACTGAAGATCCGCCGCTGCTTCGATGTGACAAAAAAGACGCTGCAGGTCGAGACCATCTTTGTCTTTGCCGTGTCCATGGCGACCGTGCTGGCCGCGCATCCGCTCATAGCGCTGTTTGCTAAGGATCCTCTCGTCATTTCGTACGGTGTCATGCGCATCTACATGGTCACGGGCGTGCAGATCATCAATGGCGTCATCGAGATTTTGTCCGGCTCCCTGCGCGGCTACGGCTATTCCCTGCCGCCTGCTCTTGTCGTGCTCTTCACGGTCTGCGGCGTGCGCATCATCTGGGTGCTGACCATCTTTGCAGCGGCGCCGAGCTTTACGATGCTGCTGACCTGCTATCCGCTGAGCTGGCTCGCCACGGCCCTGCTGCTCGCCATCGTCTACCGCAGACTGCGTCAAAACATCATCAAGAATTACGCCACCCGCCTGCGTGAGGAAATGGACTTAGCACGTGCATAAAAAATAAAATATAAGATAAATCCCCTGCCTTTTGCAAAGGCAGCAGGTGAGAAGCGGACAGAGCCCATGAAGGCTTTGTCCGCTTCGTTTATTTTTTGATCTTTTCTGCCCGTCATTTTCGCATGGAATTCGCACTTGTAAAATACACAGGCCCTATGATAAAATTAACTTTATATCATAAGGGCTTGCAGGGACTTGCAGAATTTCCAGCTTAAGCCTAAGCCTAAGGGGGTAATGATTTGCCGAAGAAGATTGATATTCTGGGTGTCAAGGTGGATCCTGTCACGATGGAGGAAGCCGTCGCTCAGGTTGAACAATATATGGATGAGATGAGCGGCGTACTCATCGCGACGGCCAATGCCGAGATGATCATGCGGGCTACGCACGACCGCGAGCTTATGAAGATTTTAAATGACGCCGCGCTCGTCGTGCCGGACGGTGCCGGCACGGTCTGGGCCGCACATCATCTCGGCCATGATATGCCGGAACGCGTCGCAGGCTACGACCTCGCGCAGGAACTCATGAAACGCGCGCCAGAGAAAAAGCGCCGCATCTATTTCTTCGGCTCGGCACCGGGCGTCGCAGAGCTTGCCAAAAAGAAGGCTGAGAAGCTCTATCCGGGCATCGAGATTGTCGGCACGCGCAACGGCTTCTTCTCGGAGAAGGATGAACCGGAAATCATCGAGAATATCCGCAAAGCCAAACCGGACCTTTTGCTCGCGGCTCTTGGCGTGCCGAAACAGGAAAAATGGCTCTATAAGCATCGGAAGGAACTCGGCGTGCCGGTATCGATTGGCGTCGGCGGTACTTTAGATGTCATGGCGGGCGTCATGAAGCGCGCCCCGCGCTGGATGCAGAAAGCCAAGCTCGAGTGGCTGTTCCGCGGCATGCTGCAGCCGAAGCGCGCCGGCCGCCTCATGGCGCTGCCGAAGTTTGTCCTTAAGGTCCACAACGAGAAAAGCAGACAATAAATAATAAGAAGGTAAAACGCAAAAGTGATATTTTGCCTTGACTTTTAAAGAGAGGGGCTCTGAAGTGCCCTCTGCTTATGGACAAAGGCAGGGCAATCCGTTATAATGATAAATTAGCAGGGAGGCCAGTTTGAAGCTGGCCTTCTCAGTGTGCAGATGATTTTTGCCTGCACGTTCGGAATAAAGGGATCAGGAGGTGGAGTTTTGACTCCGATTATTTCAGAGGGCTATCCATTTATCGGGGGCTGTTTTTTGCTGACACTGCTTTTCGGCTGGTCGCTTCATCCTTTGGCAGCTGTCATCCCGGGAATCCTCATGCTCTATTTCTGTTATTTCTTCCGCAATCCGAAGCGTACGATCAAAAAAGATGCTTCGGTCATCCTGTCACCGGCGGACGGAACAGTAACGGATATCGTCGAGCTTGAGAAGGATGAAGATGCCTTTGTCAAGGGGCCGTGCACGAAAGTCGTCATCTTTATGTCGGTTTTCAATGTACATGTCAACCGCAGCCCGATGGCGGGGGAAATCAAGCTCCAGAAGTACTACTGCGGCCGTTTCCGTCCGGCTTATAAGGATACGGTCGGCTTCGAGAATGAGCATCATCTGCTCGGCATCGAAAATGGCAATCTGCGCATTACGGTCAAGCAGATTGCCGGCATTTTAGCCCGCCGCATCGTTTCTTATGTCACACTCGACGACAAGCTCGAGCAGGGCGAACTCTACGGCATGATCAAGTTCGGTTCGTGCCTTGAGGTCGTCGTGCCGAAAAATGTCGCCGTCAACGTCAAAAAAGGCGAAAAAGTCACCGGTGGCATGACCATTATTGGGAGGATTAAAGACTGATGGATTATCGCAGGTTAATACCGAATATGTGTACTTCGTCGAACCTCGTCTTCGGCATGTGTTCGATTCTTGCTACGTACAGCGGCAATCTCACGTGGGGCTCGATTTTCATCCTGCTCGCTCTTGTCGCAGATGGCCTCGATGGCCGCACGGCGCGTTTCTTTGGCGTGGCCAGTGAAATGGGCAAGGAGATGGATTCCCTTTGTGACCTTGGCTCGTTTGGCATCGCGCCGGCTTTTCTCGCATGGTCGTTCGTCCTGCACAATTACGATTTGCTGGGCGTCGTTGTCGTGATTTTCTTTGCCATCTGCGGCATGTGGAGACTCGCGCGCTTCAATGTCAATGCTGCGGTCGTGCACGGCTATTTCATGGGCCTTGCCATTCCGGCCGGCGGCAATATCGTTGCCATGACGACGCTGCTCTTTGTGAATCTCGGGGTTGACCCGATGAGCTTTGGCATCGCTTATCCCATCATCATGGCTTTTGTCGGCTGGCTCATGGTCAGTCACGTCCATTATCCGAACTTCAAGGGTGACGGCGGCGAGCCCATCTATATGATTTCGAAGGTTGTCGCGCTCGTCATGTTTATCGCGATCCTCTGGCTCGGCCACGCATCGCTTCCTGCAGCCCTCGCTGTGGCTGTCTTCTCGACGTATGCGGTGCTGGGCATCGTCAATTCTCTGCTGGCAAGTTTTGCAAAGAAAGGCTGATTGTTTTTGTTCACACATCCTTTTGACATCATCATGGTGCCAATGCAGATCCTGATTTTCCTCTTCACGCTGTACTTCTTCGTCATCGGCTTCTGTGGCATGTGGCGCAGGAAGGAAGTCAAGATCAAGACGCCGCGCAAGACCTTTGCGCTGATTGTCGCGGCGCATAACGAGCACGCCGTCATCGGACAGCTCGTCGAGAACCTCAAGCAGCTCAATTATCCGAAAGACATGTACGATATCTACGTCATCGCGGATAACTGCTCGGATAATACGGCTGAAATTGCAGAAAAGGCCGGTGCCATCGTCGAAGTGCGCACGCATCCGACGAAGAAGAGCAAGGGCTATGCCCTGCAGTGGATGTTTGACCGCCTGTTCAAGATGGATAAGCAGTACGATGCGGTCTGCGTCTTCGATGCCGACAACCTCGTGCATCCGCAGTTCCTCATGGAGATGAACAACCGCCTCTGCAAGGGCGACAAGGTCATTCAGGGCTATATGGACGCGAAGAACCCGTACGATACGTGGGTTTCGGGCACATTCGCCATCGCGTTCTGGGTCATCTGCTACATCTCGCATCTCGCCAAGTCGAACATCGGCCTCTCGGCCTGCCTCGGCGGCACGGGCATGTGCTTCGACTCGGAAATCCTCAAAAAACACGGCTGGCAGGCAACCTGCCTCACAGAGGATATGGAGTTCACGATGAAGTGCATGGCCGAAGGCATCAAGACGAGCTGGGCACATGACGCCATCATCTACGACGAGAAGCCGCTGACGTTCAAACAGTCGTGGAATCAGCGCCGCCGCTGGGCGCAGGGCCAGTTCGATGTCGGCAACCGCTTCATCCCGAAGATGCTCAAGGCCGGCTGGAAGCACAAGGACATCCGCATGTGGGATGAGTGCATCTACCTCATGCAGCCGCACTTCCTGATGATTTCGACCATCTTCATCATCATCAGCTACATCCAGCTCGCTTTCCCGCCGTTCTACACGAATATCTATAATTTCATGCCGTCGCAGCTCATGACGGCTATCATGCTCGGCCAGTATATCCTGCCGATGATCATCCTCATCAAGATCCGCGCCAAATGGAAATCCTGGCTCTACATGCTCTTGTATCCGGTCTTCATCTACTCATGGATTCCAATCATCTTCCTCGGTTTCATTCACCGCAATGAACACGAGTGGAGCCATACGCAGCACACGCGTGCCATGAGCATGAACGACATCGTCGGCAACGTCAAGAATACGAAGTCGATAAAAAAGACGGAACAGGACTGATTTTTTGCCTCCCTCATTTAATGCAGGGAGGTTTCGTTTTAGAAAATGTTAGATAAAAAATAGGAGAATATCATGTATACCTTAAAAGTAGAGGGTGCCTTTGAGGCTGCCCACCGCGTCGTCAATTACCCCGGCAAATGCGACCGCCTGCACGGTCACAACTGGAAGGTCGAGGCCCTCGTCAAGGGCACGGAGCTCGATGAACTCGGCATGCTCGTCGACTTCAAGGTCATTAAGAATGCCCTGAAAGATACACTCGACCGCTTTGACCACCGCTTCCTCAATGAACTCAAGCCGTTCAGCGAGGGCGTAAATCCAACGGCCGAGAATCTCGCGCGCATCATTTTTGAGGAACTTGCTTCGAGCAAAGCCTTTGTGCGTGACAGCCATCTCCATGCCATCACGGTCTACGAGACGCCGAACTCCTCCGTCACGTATACAAAGGACTGAGAGGGGGTTATTATGCAGGAGAACCTTATCGAGATTTTTTCCTCGATTCAGGGCGAGGGCAAGTATGTCGGCTGCCGTCAGGTCTTTGTGCGCCTTGAGGGCTGCAACCTTGACTGCAGCTACTGCGATACGGAAAACACGCCAAATACGCATCCTTGCTGCAATGTCGAGACGGCGGCCGGTTCGCGTCAGTTTGATAAAGTCGCCAATCCCCTGACCGCTGAAAAGACGGCAGCGTACATTCTGAAACTCTTAAAGGAAGTGCCGCATCAGGCCGTGAGCTTTACAGGCGGCGAGCCTCTACTGCACGCGGACTTTATCCGCGAGGTTGTAAAATATCTTCGGGAGCGGGGCAGCAAGGTCAAAATCTTCCTTGAGACCAACGGCACGCTCTATAAAAAGCTCGAGTCCATTCTCGATATTGCCGATATCATCAGCATGGACATCAAGCTGCCGAGCATCGTCACAAAGCCGCAGTGGGAAGCCCATGCCAAGTTCCTTGAGCTCGCGCGCCAAAAAGACCTCTACGTCAAGCTCGTCGTTTCGGATGAAACGACAAAAGAGGAATTTGAAAAGAGCGTAGCCCTGCTGAAAGAGTACGCTCCAAATGCGCTTTTTATTATTCAGCCCGTCACGCCGTACGGCGGCTGCAAGGCTGCGAGCCCTGAAAAAATCCTCGCGTGCCATGCGTATGCCCTCAGGAATCTCAGGGATGTCCGCGTCATCCCGCAGACGCATAAGATGATCGGCCAGCTCTAAAAAGCTGGCCTGCGGTCAGACTGAGATTTTGAGATAAATCCGCGTTACTTTTTCTGTTTTATTTGCTAAGGGAGAGTCAAAAGAATCATGAAACTGTTGGAAGAGAGAATCAAGCAGGATGGCATCGTACTGCCGGGCAATGTACTCAAGGTGGATTCGTTCCTCAATCATCAGATTGACCCGGAACTTTCGCAGGCCATGGGCGAGGAATTTGCACGCCTTTTTCAGGATGCACAGATTGACCGCGTGCTGACGGTCGAAGCCTCGGGCATTGCCATCGGCGTCATGACGGCTTTAGAGCTCCATGTGCCGCTCGTCTTTGCGCGCAAGAAAAAGTCGGCCCTGATTAACGAGCCTGTTTACACGCACCGCGTCTTTTCCTACACGAAGAAAGAGTACTCCGACATTCTCGTGCTGCAGAAATTCCTGCCGGCAGGAGAGCGCGTGCTGATTATCGATGATTTCCTCGCCAATGGCGAAGCCGCCCTCGGCCTTGCCAAGCTCGTCGAGGATGCGGGCTCTGAGGTTGCCGGCATCGGCATCGCGATTGAAAAAGCCTTCCAGCCGGGCCATCAGCGCCTGCTTGACAAGGGCTACCGCCTTGAGGCTCTCGCCAGTGTCGCATCGCTTGCAAACGGCCAGATCCGCTTCACGAATGATGCGGATAAAGACTGAGGGGGGCGGCTGACGTTGACCACTACTGCTGCTGTCCATCCCGTTGACCAGAAGCTGCCTTGGGGCAGGACGCTCGTCTATGCCTTTCAGCACGTGCTGGCCATGTATGCCGGTGCCGTCGCCGTACCTCTCGTGCTCGCCGGCGCCGTCCACCTGAGCACGGAACAGCTCATATACCTCATTAACGCAGACCTCTTCACCTGCGGCATCGCCACGCTCGTGCAGTCTTTGAGCATCAAGGGCTATATCGGTTCGAAGCTGCCAATCGTCCAGGGCTGTACGTTCACGGCTGTCACGCCGATGATTATCATCGCCAATACGCATGGCGGCGGGGCAGAAGGCCTGCAGGTCGTCTACGGCGCGGCCATTTTTGCCGGCATTGCCTGCTTTGTCATCAGTAATTTCTTCAGCAAGATGCTGCGGTTCTTCCCGCCGGTCGTCACGGGCTCTGTCATCACGGTCATCGGCCTTTCGCTGATGCCTGTGGCGGTCAACTGGATTGCCGGAGCCAATCCGACGGCCCCGGACTACTGCGACCCTTCGCATATCCTTATGGCTGCCGTTGTCCTCGCCATCATCCTCGTCATTTACCGCGTCTGCCGCGGCTTCCTGCGCCAGATTTCGGTCCTTTTAGGCCTCGTCATCGGCACGATCATCGCGGATTTCTGCGGTATGGCGGATTTTCACGCCGTAGGGGAGGCTGCTTCCCTTGGCATCACGACGCCGTTTGCCTTTGGCTATCCGATTTTTGAGCCGGTCTCGTGCCTTGCGATGACACTCGTCATGCTCGTTACGATGGCCGAGACGACGGGCGACATCGTCGCCATCAGTGAGATTGTCGATAAACCGATGACCGAGGACATGCTGACAAAGGCCCTGCGCGCCGATGGTTTCTCGACGGCACTCGGCGGCATCTTCAACACGTTCCCGTACACGGCCTTTGCGCAGAACATCGGCCTCATCGGCATGACGGGCGTGCGCAGCCGCTACATCGTCGCAACCTGCGGCGTCATGCTCATGATTCTCGGCCTCTTCCCGAAAATGGCGGCCGTCGTCGCCAGCGTGCCGACTATGGTCCTCGGCGGTGCGGGCCTTGCGATGTTCGGCATGGTCGCTGCCAGCGGCTTTCAGGCCCTTTCGAAGGCTGACCTGCACAAAAAGGGCAATATCATGGTTGTTGCCATCAGCGTTGCCGTCGCCCTGATCCCGATTGGTGTGCCGAGTTTTTACAGCAAATTCCCGACCTGGGTGCAGATTATCTGCAACAGCGGCATCACGATTGGCAGTATCACAGCCATCATCCTGAACCTCCTGCTGCGCGACGCACCGGAGCCGGACGAGGGCAAACTGCCGTTTAAGGAATAAGTAAGAAAGAAAAAAAGGGGGGCTTGCCCATGTTCCTGAAAAAATATCTCGACAGTCTGGAAAAGGAAAAGCGAGAAGTCCTGCTCGGCAGAGAGACGCAGGACCCGCTGCATGAAGCCTTTCACGCGAAACGCGTCGTCCACGCGGGCCTTCTCGGCGAGCCCGTCCCAAAGGGGCAGGAGCAGGAGACTTGGGCAAACGCCATGGATGAGCCCGCCGACGCCGGCCGCCAGCATGCCGTCTACATCCATATTCCGTTCTGCCAGACAAAATGCCTCTACTGCGGCTTTTTCCAGAATGCGAGCCGTCAGTCGGCAGAAGACGAATACATCGATGATTTGCTGACAGAAATGCAACGCGATGCCCGGAAGAAACAGCTGCAGACCGCCAAAATTGACAGCGTCTACATTGGCGGCGGCACGCCGACATCGCTTTCGCCGGAAAATGTCACCCGCCTTTTGCAGGGGATTCACGAATCCTTCCATCTGGCTGCCGGCTGCGAACTGACCCTTGAGGGCCGCATTCACGACCTCGTGCCCGAAAAAATCAATGCATGGCTCAAAGGCGGCGTCAACCGCATTTCACTCGGCGTGCAGTCATTTGATACGGCGCTTCGGCGCCGCGTCGGCCGCCTCGATACACGCGAAGAAGTCCTGCGCCGCCTGAAACTCCTGAAAGAGCATGATGTGACGGTCATTGTCGACCTCATATACGGCCTGCCGGGCCAGACAAAAGAACTCTGGCTTGACGATATCAAACGCTGCTGACGACGGATGCCGACGGCATGGACCTCTATCAGCTCAATATTTTCCCTGGCGGCGACCTCGAGAAGGCCCTGCAGTCAGGAAAAATCCCGGCCTGCGCCGATATCGCAGGGCAGGCCGATTTGTACATAGCGGCACGTGATTTCTTAATGGGCGAGGGCATCGAACGTCTGAGCCTCTGCCACTGGCGCCGCCACAAAAGAGAGCACAGCCGCTATAATACGATGGCCAAGACAGGTGCTGTCGTTTATCCATTCGGCTGCGGTGCCGGCGGCAACTTCGGCGGCCTGACATTCATGCAGCAGCGCAGACTGCAGGCCTACAGCCAGGCTGTCCGCGCAGGCCGCAAGCCCATCATGATGATGGCCCATCAGGTCGAACGAAAACTGCAGCAGACAAGCGACACCGTCATTGCGAACCTGGAGACAGGCTTCCTTGATTTTCGCCAGCTCTGTCTCGCGGATTCCCGCCTTGAAGAACTTGAAATTGTGCTGGACCTCTGGAAAAAGCGCGGGCTGATGCAGGAAGACCTCGGCATCTGCCGCCTGACAAAAACCGGTGAATTCTGGTACATCAGCCTGACGCAGAGTCTCGTTGAATGCATGCAGGTCATCTGCCAGCCGGAAGAAACGGCTTCCGCGCCGACAGAAGAAGGGCAGAGCGAAGACGCCCTCGACGCCTGCCTCGCCGAGATGATGCCGGGCTCGACTTTTGAGGAACGCAGCGCCATGGTCCGCAAAATTCCGCTGCCCGTGCGCATGATGCTCAAGCGTTCCTCTAAAGACGCCTTAAAAAACATGCTGGCCGGCCTGCCGCCCGCCATGCTCAAGCGCATGCTAAACAAAGCTTCCGACTGACGGCAGCCCCCAGCAAAAGAGCAAAGCGAATTTTGCGCGCAACGAAGAAAACAAAGATAAAGATAAGGAAAACGAAGTAAGGAAAGGGCTGCCACTAAGCGGAGCTTTGGCCGTCTGCGTCAAGAACTTATTTTTTGCCAACAAGGCCCCTTGCAGGGGAGCGTCGTCCAAACGAAGTGCGTTCAGCTCCCTGCAAGGCTGAGTTAAAAGGCAAAAAATAAGTTTAGCAGCCGGCCATGCGGAGCTTAGGGGCAGCCCTTTCCGTCTTCTATTGTACGCTTTTTCTCGCCGCCCCTAGACGCACGCACAAATATTGATTATAATGATACATAGACTGATTCGTATAAAAACGGGAACACCCGCTTTCATATTTAGGAGGAAATCAAATATGACGAAAAGCACGAAACCAATCTATGTCATTGGTCATCGCAATCCGGATACGGATTCCATCTGCTCGGCCATCGGCTATGCGCATCTGAAGCAGGCCCTTGGCTTCAACGCTGTGCCGGCGCGCGCAGGCAAGGTCAATGCCGAGACGAAATACGCCCTCGAGCATTTCCATGTCGAGCAGCCGCTGCTGCTGTCGGATCTCTATCCGCGTGTCAAGGACGTTACGCTTGACTGCAAGATTGTCGTCAAACAGCACGATACGCTGCGCCATCTCGGCGAAGTCATGCGCGGCCATGACCTCAAGTCGGTGCCGGTCACGGACAGCAAGGGCATCCTCGTCGGCATCGTCACGGTTTCGGACCTCGCAAAGCGCTATTTCCAGGAACTCAGCATGCAGGACCTTTCGGAAATGCGCGTGCGCTACCGCGACATTATCGCTGCCACGGACAGCGAAGTCCTCGTTTCGGGCGATGAAAGCGATTTCATCAAAGGCAAAGTCCGCATCGCTGCCGGCTCCATCAAGACGATTCAGGATACGATTGAAGAAAATGACATCGTCCTCGTTGGCGACCGCCATGATGAAACCCTCATCGACATCGTCAATCAGGGCATTTCCTGCCTGATTGTCACGGGCAACGGCCGCGTTTCGGCCGATGTGCTCGAGGCTGCGGAAGCAAAGCACATGTTCGTGCTCGTTTCCCCGTACGATACGTACACGGTCGCACGCCTCATCAATCAGTGCGTGCCAATCCGCCGCATCATGCATCCGGACCCAGTCTGCTTCAAGCCGCTTGACCTGCTTTCCGATATCAAGGGCACGATGGAAGAGACGAATTACCGCAACTATCCGGTCCTCGAAAACGGCCGCCTCGTCGGCCTTGTCAGCCGCGACAACCTCATGGTGCCGGAGCGCGACCGCGTCATCCTCGTTGACCACAACGAGCGCGGCCAGGCTGTCGAGGGCATCGAAGAAGCCAAGATTCTCGAGATCATCGACCATCACCGTCTTGGCGGCATCCAGACGAGCGAGCCGATTTTCACGCATGCAGAGCCTGTCGGCTGCACGGCAACGATTGTGGCCAATATGCATTGGCAGCATGATGTCGATATCCCGGCTTCGATTGCCGGCCTGCTGCTTTCGGCCATCCTCTCGGATACGGTCCTCTTCAAGAGCCCGACGTGCACGCCGTACGACAAGAAGACGGCAGAGCGCCTCGCCGAAATCGCCGGCGTCGACATCAACGAATACGGCATGGCTATGCTCAAGGCTGGTTCCGGCATCGGCGATATGACGCCGGCTGAAATTGCCAAGAACGACCTCAAGGAGTTCCAGATTGGCGATTACCGCGTCATCGTCAGCCAGATTTCTGTCATGGACCCGAAGGAAGTCCTGGACCTCGAGCCGCAGCTCATCGAAGCCATGCAGAACATCTGCGACAAGGAAGGCTTCGACCTCAGCCTCGTCATGGTCACGGATATCCTGCAGGAAGCAACGTATCTGCTCTTCACGGGTTCGCCGAAGACGCTCATTGGCGAGGCCTTCAAGAAGGACGCCAGCGGCACGCATATCTATCTGCCGGGCGTCATGAGCCGCAAGAAACAGGTCATTCCGCCGCTTTCCGAAGCCGTTAAGCGCATCGGCAAAAACTGATTGACTTAAGTTAAATTTCGCAGCAAAAAACAAAGCCTTCCCCGTCATTTCTTTTGGTGATGGGGGAGGCTTTGCTATCGCTGAAATACGTAAAATAAATTACTTAAATGGATAAGATTGGAGGATACATTTGGATATTTTCAGTGGCTTGAATCCGGCACAGAAGAAGGCCGTTGCTCATATTGACGGACCGCTGCTCATCATGGCGGGCGCGGGCTCGGGCAAGACAAAGGTTTTGACCTGCCGCATTGCGAATCTGCTTGCACAGGGCGTGGCACCGTATAATATTCTGGCCATCACGTTCACGAACAAGGCCGCGACGGAGATGCGCGAACGCGTGGACCGCATGATTGGCGACGCGGCGAAGGATGTCTGGCTCAGCACGTTCCATTCGTTCTGCGCGCGTTTCCTGCGCCGCGAGATTGAGGCGACGGACATTTACAAGCGCAATTTCGTCATCTACGACTCGTCGGACAGCCAGACCGTCATCAAGGAATGCCTGAAGGAACTGAATCTCGACGATAAGCAATACACGCCGGCCAGCGTCCAGAATGCCATCTCGAACGCCAAGAATCAGCTCATGGGGCCGAAGGCCATGGAGCGGGATGCCGACAATTTCCATCAGAAGAAGATTGCGGAGGTCTACAAGCTCTACGCGGCAAAGCTGCGCAACAACAATGCACTGGACTTTGACGACCTGCTGATGATTTCCGTGCTGTTGCTCGAGGAAAATGAGGACATCCGCACGAAGTATCAGGGCCGTTTCCGCTACATTCTCGTCGATGAGTATCAGGACACAAACGGCGCCCAGTACCAGCTCACGAAGATTCTCGCGGCCCGTCATCACAATCTCTGCGTCGTCGGCGATGCCGACCAGTCGATTTACGGCTGGCGCGGCGCTGATATCCGCAACATCATGGACTTTGAGCAGGATTACCCCGAGGCCACGGTCATCAAACTCGAGCAGAATTACCGTTCGACGAAAAATATTCTCGCTGCGGCCAACGCCGTCATCGAGCACAATGTCAACCGCAAGCCCAAAAAGCTCTGGACCGAGAACGCGACGGGCGAGAAGCTCACATCGTATCAGGCCATGGATGAACGCGACGAAGCCCAGTTCGTCACGACGACCATCATGAAGCAGCGCACGATTTTCAATGCCTCGTACGGGGATATCGCCGTGCTTTACCGCACGAATGCCCAGTCGCGCGTCATCGAGGAAACGTTCATGCGTTCGGGCATTCCGTACACGATGGTCGGCGGCCTGAAATTCTACGACCGCAAGGAAATCAAGGACATCCTCGCGTATCTGCGCGTCATCTACAACCCGCTCGACACGGTCAGCCTCATGCGCATCATCAACGTGCCGAAGCGCGGCCTCGGCGCGACGAGTATGGCGCGCCTGACGGCCTACGCCGAAGAAAACGGCCTTTCGCTTTTCGACGTCATCTCGAATCCCGAGGTACTCGAATCCATTCCGGGCATCACGGCACGCGTCAGGAAGCCTCTTGAACTCTTTACGACGTTCATCTTCAACTTTATGAACATGCATATGAATATGAAGCTCGATGACCTCATCGATAAAGTGCTCAAAGAATCCGGCTACATCGACGAGCTCAAGTCCGAGAAGAAAGTCGAAAACGAATCGCGCCTCGAAAACCTCAAAGAATTCATCGGCGTGGCCCGCGACTTTGAAAAGTCGGAGGAAAATCCAAACCTCGAGACGTTCCTCTCGCAGCTCTCGCTCGTCTCCGACATCGACAATGCCGATATCGAGGACGACCGCGTGACGCTCATGACCCTGCATTCGGCCAAGGGCCTTGAGTTTCCAATCGTCTTCATGATTGGCATGGAAGAGGGGCTTTTCCCGCACTCGCGCACACTCATGAACCCCGATGAAATCGAGGAAGAACGCCGCACCTGCTACGTCGGCATCACGCGCGCCCAAAGAAAGCTCTACCTCACGAATGCCCGTCAGCGCACGATTTACGGCAAGACGAATGCCTTCCCGCCCTCGCGCTTCCTCGCGGAAATTCCGGACGAATACGTCGAACGCCTCGTGCCGCGCGCCAATGCCTATGGCTTCGCCAATGCCAATCATTACGGCGCCCAGCAGCGCAGCGGCTTCATGAGCTTCCGCCCGAGCCCAAATCAGATGGGCAGCGGCACGCACTTTGCCGGCAAGCCGCAGTCGGCGCTCGAAGCCCTCGCGGCCCTGCAGGACCGCCAAAAGCAGCGTCCTGCCGCACAGGGCGTCATCCGTCCCGACACGAGCATCAAGTGGAAAGTCGGGGACAAGGCCCGCCATGGCAAATGGGGCGTCGGCACCGTCGTTTCGGTCAAGGGCTCCGGCGAAGAAGTCGAGCTCAAGATTGCGTTCCCGGGGCAGGGCGTCAAGGGCCTGATGCAGAAATACGCGCCGATCACCAAGGCTTAAATATTTACATACCTATATAGGAAGCAAAATAGGAAGCAAAGAAAAAGGAAGGTGTCATTATGGCAGAAAATCAGCAGGAAACAGCATATGCCGAAGACATCAAGAGCATCAAAAAGGAGCTGCAGGAACTCCGCAAGGTCATCCGCTACCATAACAACCGCTATTATAATGAAGACAATCCGGAAATCTCCGATTACGAATACGACCAGCTCATGCTGCGCCTGAAGACGATTGAAGCCAAATATCCGGAGCTCATCACGAAAAATTCGCCGACGCAGGTTGTCGGCGGCAAGGCCCTGCGCACGGCCGGCGTACTCGTCAAACACGACGTGCCGATGCTCTCGCTGCAGGATGTCTTCAGCAAGGAAGAGATTTTTGCCTTTGTGCATGATCTGCAGCAGGAGCTCAAAGACCCGGAATTTGTCGTCGAAGAGAAGATTGACGGCCTCTCGATGGCCCTGCGCTACGAAAACGGCGAGCTCGTGCGCGCCATCACGCGCGGCGACGGCATCGTACAGGGCGAGGACGTCACGGAAAACGCCAAGGTCATCAAGGACGTTAAGAAAAAACTCAAGGACAAACTGCCGTACTTCGAGATTCGCGGCGAGGTCTACATGGAGAAGAAAGCGTTTGACGAAGTCAATGCCCGTCAGGGACTATTAGGCCTCAAGCCCTTTGCCAATCCGCGCAACTGCGCGGCCGGCACCCTGCGCCAGCTCGACAGCCGCATCACGAAGGAACGCCATTTGTCGCTCTTCATCTTCAACATGCAGACGGCAAGAGGCCGCGAATTTAAGACGCATACCGAAGCCTATGAATTCATGAAGAAACAGGGCATCAAGGTCATTCACGGCTATAAGGTCTGCCATACGGCCGAAGAAGTCTGGCAGGCCATTGAGGCCATCGGCGAGAACCGCGGCAATCTCGCCTACGACATCGACGGCGCGGTCGTCAAGCTCAACAGCCTTGCCGACCGCGAAAAACTCGGTGCAACGGCCAAAGTGCCGCGCTGGGCCATCGCCTATAAGTATCCGCCGGAAGAAAAAGAAACCATCATCCGCAAAATCGAGCTTTCCGTCGGCCGCACGGGCCGCATCACTCCGACGGCCGTCTTTGACCCGATCAGGCTCTGCGGCACGACGGTCGAGCGCGCGACGTTGCACAATCAGGATTTCATCGACAATCTCGACGTACGCATCGGCGATACCGTGCGCGTCTACAAATCGGGCGAGATCATCCCGAAAATCAAGGAAGTCGTCAAGGAAAAGCGGCCGGAGGGCACGAAGCCCTTCGTCATCGGCACGACCTGCCCCGTCTGCGGCGCACCTGCCGTGCGTGAGCCCGACACTTCGGACATCAAATGCCAGAACCCGAGCTGTCCCGCACAGCTTGAAAGCCATATCCTGAACTTCGTCGGCCGCGGCGCGATGGACATCAAGGGACTTGGCGAAGCCGCGATTCACACCCTGATTGAAGAAGGCTATATCGAAAACATCGCGGACCTTTATACACTGAAGGACAAGCGCGATGAACTCATCGAGAAAGGCATCATCGGCAAGGAAAAGAACACCGATAAAGTGCTAAAAGCCATCGAGGACAGCAAGAAAAATGAACCGCAGCGCCTGCTCACAGGCTTCGGCATCCCCGGCATCGGCCGCACAGCCGCCCGCGAACTCATGCTGCACTTCGGCTCCATCGACAAGCTCAGCGAGGCCACAGAAAAAGACATCCTCGCCGTGCGCGACATGGGTGAAATCAGCGCCAAGGCCATCATCAGCTACTTCCGCGACCCGAAAAGTCAGGAAATCCTCAAGGCCTTCCGTCAGGCAGGCGTCAACTTTGAGCTGGCAGACACGGGGCTCATCGATACAAAATTCGACGGACTGACTTTCGTCATCACCGGCACCCTGCCGACCATGAGCCGCAAAGACGCAGCGGCCCTTATCGAAAGTCACGGCGGCCGCGTCGCAGGCTCCGTGTCGAAAAAGACAAATTACCTCGTCGCAGGAGAAGCGGCCGGCAGCAAACTTCAAAAAGCACAGGATTTAGGCGTGCCCGTGCTCGATGAAGAGGGGCTGCAGGCACTCATTGCCAAATAAACTGCACACGAAAAATACCTGCAAGGGAGCATATCAGAAGCTCCCTTGCAGGTATTTTTGAAGTTTGCGCTTTATTCCCCGAACAAGGGAGAGCGAAGCGAATCTCGCACAGCCTTCACGAAAAGCTGCTTCGAAGCCGGAACCCGAACCAACAGCGAAAAGAAAGAGACATGGAAGCGAACGCCGTGAGGGCAGGGGGCTGAGAAAAAGCGGAGCGTTCGTCTCGCTGCGTGAAGAACTTATTTTTTGCCAGCAAAAAACCTTGCAAAGGAGCGTTCGTCCAAACGAAGTGCGTTTAGCTCCTTTGCAAGGCTTCATTAAAAGGCAAAAAATAAGTTTAGCAGCAGACGCCGCGGAGCGCTTCTCAGCCCCCTGCCCATCTCGCCTTGCTCAACCTATCCCTCGTATCGTCCTCAGCGGAATACCTTTACACGCTGGCTGATATCTTCCTTATCCTTCGGCTGCGGATCCGCTGCGATGCCGCCAAATGGCATCTGTGCGATGAGTTTCCACGAAGCCGGCACATTGAACATCTTCTTGACAGTCTCGTCAATGACCGGATTGTAATGCTGGAGATTCGCGCCGACATTGAGCTCGCGCAGGGCCGTCCAGATGCTGATCTGCAGCATGCCGTTTGCCTGCTGTGCCCAGATGGGGAAGTTCGGCGCATAAAGCGGGAATTTTTCCTGCAGGGCCTTGACGACATCTTCATCGTAGAAATACAGCAGCGTGCCGTAACCGGCCTTAAAGCTGTCAATCTTCTCGCGGGCAACTTTGCCGCCAAAAGCATCATAAATCGCATCCCAAAGCTCGCCCTGCTTAGCCTGCGTCACCACAATGACGCGCGCACTTTTCATATTGAAAGCATCCGGCACCAGCTCCGTCGTATTCTCGACAAGCTCAATGACCTTTGCCTCATCGACCGGCAGGTTCTTGTTGATATTGTAATACGTGCGGCGTTTTGCCAGCGATTCCTGAATACCCATAAAAATTTCCCCCTTTTTAAGATTCATTCTTAAAATAAAAATAATGTAACTTATTTTATTTCAATGATACCAGACAAAAAAATAAAAGTCAATAACAAATGTTCGCTTGTATGATTCCCCGGTTGAATCCCATCCCCGGGCCTGATATAATAAAAAGTTGTCAGTACGAAAAACGGAAAAAGGGCAGGTGAGTTTTTTGAAGGAAGAAACAATCGAGAAAGTCAAAAAGGAGCTTGAAGGCTGGCAATATCTTGAAGAACTTCCAGAAACATGGCATGGCTTTACGAAACATTTGCTAGGCAGGCCCATCGACGATTGCTATGATATTTTCGCTTACAAAAGTCAGGAGCTTCACAAGAGTGCAACAGCGTATTTTCACGAAGAGACACACGAATACAAGCTGCGCATCAAGATTGGCCTGATTGAGCTCTGCCGCATCGAATTCATCACGGCGGATTTTTCTGTCTTTGAAAAACTCCTGCGCACACAGCTCGAGCAGCTGCTCTGCGACCTTTCGGAATTCAACCCCAAAAGCGTCAGCAGCATCGTGCGCGACAAGGAAATCCTGACTTGGGAAGCAGGCCGTGACCTGCCGGAGGAGCTCGAGGGCTTTTCCCTGTTTATTCGGCCCGAATATCCGGTCAAAATCAACAATGGCTCATATATCCTCATCGATTACGTCGACTTTTCCCTCGAGAGCAATGTAACAGTCTACTATAATATATACCGCGATGAATTTTTCAGTGAGGCGCGCATCTGGAACATTCCGGACGTCAATTACGATTTTGACTCGAATACGCTTTCGGAGCTTGAAGAACGCCTGCAGCGGTATCTCGTGCCGCGCCTGCGCGAAGTCCGCACGCGGGCTGAAAAAGAAGCAAAAGAGCGCGCAGCCCATGAAGCCGCATTGGCTGCCAAGGCAGAAAAAGTCCATGAAGCTGCGAAGCGTGCGGAAGATGCCGCTGCTAAGGAGCCTGAACGGCCTGAGGAGGAAACGAAATGATCCTTATTGATAAAGCCATCCTGCATATTCTCGACTTTCATTCGGGGGTCACGGTTTACTCCGACGAGCCCTTGACCGTGGCTGACAGCATTGAGACGTATCTTTTGAAGCACATCGAAAAGGCATGGAACAGTCAGGAAGCAAAGCCAGGCACTTTTTTCGATGACAGCGCGTTCAAGCAAAAAGTCGAGGCCTACAAAAAGGGCGAACTCGATTTTGTCGAGTTCAGCAAACAGATTGGCAAAACACTCGAAGATGCCTTCACGCATGCCGAGGAAATGGCCTCGTCCGATGTCCTCGTTGCCGAAGTGCGCATCAACGAAGCCCCGCAGCTCGCCATCCTGCGCAGCAACAGCCATATTGGCTTTACGCATCAGGTCAATCAGACCGAACACGGCATCAAGAACGAAATCATCAACCATTATTCGATTATGCCGAATATGACGCAGAAAGTCGACGAATTTGCCTTCATTGACCTTGCGACCATGGCTATCAAGACGGCTGCCAAAAAATACACGCTCGATGGCACGCCTGTTTACGTTTTCCCCGAAATGCTGCTTGAATGCAGTCTGACGCCCTCGCCGAAGGAGGCCATGAAGAACCTCAGCAAGGCCGCGGCCAAAGTCGCGGAAACGTTCGGTCAGGACAAAGTCGCGACCGAAGCCGCCGTCAAGAACTACGTGGCCGAAACCATGCAGCAGGGCGACAAGCTCGACCTCAGCGAGGCCGGCAAAGAGATTTTTCAGGACAATCCTGCCATGCAGCAGGAACTCGACACGGCCATTCGCGATGCCGGCATCACCGAGCCCGTGCAGATGGACCCCGAAGTCACGCTCAAAAAAGTCAGCCGCCACAAGCTCAAGACCGACACCGGCATCGAACTGACCATCCCGACCGACTACTTCGACAATACGGAGTTTGTCGAGTTCAACAACAACGACGACGGGACTCTTTCCATCACCTTGAAACATATCTCGAATATCGTCAATCGGGGATGATAAAGGTTTCGGGGCCGTTGGCAGGGGTGTCTAACGTTCCGCGTGGTCATTTGCGCCTGCTGCGCCGTGCTGTCTCTCGATACATCAATATGCGAAATATCCCAGTTCACACGAAAGAAGGGACGGGCTGTCTATAAGCGGAGCTTTGGCGGTTTGCGTAAAGAATTTATTTTTTGCCGACAAGAACCCTTGCGAAAGAGCGTCCGTCCAAACGAAGTGCGTTTAGCTCTTTCGTAAGGCTGCCATAAAAGGCAAAAAATAAATTTAGCAAATCGTCACGCGCAGCGTTAGACAGTCCGGCCCGTCTTTCCCTATGATGCATTTTCAACATATGAGGAACATCTATGCAAATTAATGGAGATATCCAAAACATCAAACAGTATATCGTGAAGAGACTCGAGGCTCTTTATGGGCTTTCGGTGCCGATTGGCCAGCTCTCGACGCATGAGCTGAACTTTGAGATGCTCGAGGTCACGAGGCTTTTGGGCCGTGAAGTTGCGGTTTACCTGAATCGTCAGGGAAAGGTCCTGCAGGTGTCGGTCGGCGATACGGATACGGTGGATTTGCCGGAATTCAAGAGCCGGCGCTCTGAGGGGCGCCTTACGGGCATCCGCTGCATCCACACGCATCCGAGCGGCGACACGCGCCTCAGTGAGCCGGACCTTTCCTCGCTGCGCCGTCTGCGCTTTGACTGCATGGCGGCCATCGGCTTTCGCGATGATAAAGAGGATGAAATCGTAGGCTCGCTTGGCTTTTTTACAGGGGACTGCGCGGAGGACGGCACAGAAAAACTTGGACAGGTCGGACCTTTGCCGGAACGTGCCCTGCATGGCATCAATCTGACGTATCTCATCACGGTCGTCAACAAAAAGCTCGCTGCCCGCAGTACCAAAACGACAGGCGAGGAGGAAGAACGAGCATTTTTAGCCGGCCTTGACTGCGGCAAAACGCTCTGGCCCATCGAAGAATCCATGGCCGAGCTCGAACGCCTCGCGGATACGGCCGGTGCGGTCATTGTCGGCAAGTTCATCCAGCGCCGTGAAAAGCCCGATGCAGCTTTCTTCCTCGGCCGCGGCAAGGTCTCGGAGATTGGCATGGAAGTGCAGAACCGCGACGCAACGCTCCTAATTCTCGACGATGAACTCACGCCGTCGCAGCAGCACAATCTTGAGCAGATGCTCGGCATCAAGGTCATCGACCGCACGGCCCTGATTCTCGACATTTTTGCCCAGCGCGCCCATTCGCGTGAGGGCAAGCTGCAGGTCGAGCTCGCCCAGCTCCAGTACAATCTGCCGCGCCTCGGCGGGCAGGGACTCGTGCTCTCGCGCCTTGGCGGCGGCATCGGCACGCGCGGCCCCGGCGAGACAAAACTCGAAGTCGACCGACGCCGCATTTACGCGCGCATCCACGACCTCGAAGCCCAGATTGACTCCGTACAGAAAAACCGCCATCTGCACCGCCGCCGCCGCAAACTCTCCCGCATCCCGCTCGTCGCCCTTGTCGGCTACACGAACGCCGGCAAATCCACGCTTTTGAACAAGCTAACGGGCTCCGACGTCTTTGCCGAGGACAAGCTCTTTGCAACCCTCGACCCGACCACGCGCCACCTCGTACTGCCCGAGAAGCAGGAAATTCTGCTGACCGATACCGTCGGCTTCATCCAGAAACTCCCGCATACCCTCGTCAAAGCCTTTCGTGCCACCCTTGAGGAAGTGCAGGAAGCGGATCTGCTGCTGCATGTCGTCGACTGCAGCAACGAAAATTACGAGCAGCAGATTGAATCCGTTGTAGAGGTCCTCAAGGAACTCGATGCCGTCGACAAACCGACGCTTTACGTCTTCAACAAGTCCGACTGCCTGACTTCCAAAAATCAGCAGCTCGCCATGCTGCGCGGCCGCGAAGGCATCTGCGTTTCGGCAAAGACAGGGGAAAATCTTCTGGAGCTGCAGGAACTCATCGAACACTTCTTCAGCGAGCAACAGGTCAAGATGAACCTTCTGATTCCGTTTGCCGAAGGACGCATTTTGACCGAGCTTCATGAGCTCAATGCGGTCAGGGAGACCGAATACCGCGAGGATGGGACCTTCGTGAAAGTCAGCCTGCCGGCTTCGCAGAAGGAGAGGTTTGCCGTATACGAGGTGAAAGAGTCATAGTACGCGCTGTCGAGTTCGTGGAGACGAGGCGGGAACGGCGGGTGGCCTGACGCTGCGCGTGGCCGCTGGCTAAATTTATTTTTTGTCCTTCAATTCAGCCTTACGAAAGAGCTAAACGCACTTCGTTTGGACGGACGCTCTTTTGCAAGGATTTTCGTGGACAAAAAATAAATTCTTGACGCCAGCGGCCAAAGCTCCGCTTACAGGCCACCCGCCGTCCCCTTACAACACACGAACAAGGGGAGAGCGGAGCAATTCCCCGCACAGCTCTGCAGGTACTTCCTTCGAAGCAGCGAAAACGAATGCAACAGATTGGTCAAAAGTACCAAAGATGTTTCTTTCATTCAGCCTCGGCGGGATTCGCTGCGCTCTCCCTCATTTCACGCACTTTCATAAAAGCAGGAACGTGCAAGGGAGTGAGGGAAGGGCTGGGCAGAAGCGGAGCGTTCGGTGTGCGGCGTGAAGAACTTATTTTTTGCCAGCCAAAACCCTTGCAGAGGAGCGTCGTTCAAACGAAGTGTGTTTAGCTCCCTGCAAGGATGCGTTAAAAGACAAAAAATAAGTTTAGCCGCACACCGCCGCGGAGCTCTGCCCGGCCCTTCCCGCCTTCCCATCATCGACCGTTCCCAGTTTCATCGAACCCAACCCAACCCAATCCAATCTAATCTAATATATTGTGAGGTAATCATTTCATGTCCTTTTCGAAAAAAGTCATCGATCTCAAACGCGAGGTCCTCAAAGAATCCGAGCCGCTTTTTGCACATCTTGAGGATGTCGCCGAAGCCAATACGCTGAAAGTCCTCGACGCCATGCGCGAATGCCGCGTCTCAGACGCTCATTTCAACACGACGACGGGCTATGCCTATGACGATATCGGCCGCACGAAGCTCGAAGAACTCTACGCCAAGATTTTCGGTGCCGAACGCGCCCTCGTCCGCACGCAGTTCGTCTCCGGCACGCACGCTCTGGCCACGGTTCTTTTCGGCATCCTGCGCCCAGGCGATGAACTCGTCTCCCTTACGGGCAAGCCGTACGACACCATGCAGACCGTCATCGGCTACGACAACCCGAGCCCCGGCTCCTTAAAGGAATTCGGCGTGCTCTACAACGAGCTGCCCATGGTCGATGGCAAAGTCGATATGGAGCATATCAAAGATGTCATCACGGACAAGACGAAAATGGTCGAAATCCAGCGTTCGCGCGGCTACAGCATGCGCAATCCTCTCTCCATCGATGATATCCGCGCCATCACGAGCGAAGTGCACCGCATCAAGCCGGACTGCATCTGCTTTGTCGACAACTGCTACGGCGAATTCGTCGATTACGAGGAGCCGACGCAGGCCGGCGCCGACATCATGGCGGGCTCGCTTATCAAGAATCCGGGTGGCGGCCTTGCGCCGACCGGCGGCTACATCGTCGGCAAGGATAAACTCGTCGAACTCGCGTCCTACCGCCTGACGGCGCCGGGCATGGGCGATGAGCTCGGTGCGAGCCTCGCGAATAACCGCCTTCTCTTCCAGGGGCTCTTCCTCGCACCGCACGTTGTCATGCAGGCCATCAAAGGCGCGATTTTCGCTGCCGGCATGTTCGCAAAACTCGGCTACAAGACGCTGCCGCTGCCGACGGACGTGCGCGGAGATATCATTCAGGCCATCGAGCTCGGCAGTGATGACAAACTCATTGCTTTCTGCGGCGGCATTCAGAAATATTCGCCAGTCGACTCTTTCGCCGCGCCGGAGCCATGGGACATGCCGGGCTATGCCGACAAAATCATCATGGCAGCCGGCACATTCGTACAGGGTGCTTCCATCGAATTCAGCGCCGACGGTCCGCTGCGTGCACCCTACAACGTCTACCTGCAGGGTGGCCTGACGTTTGAACATGCCATGATTGGCATCATGGGCGCCGCTCAGGCCGTACTCGACGTCGACGAAAAATAACTATATAATATAAGCCTGTCATAACAGCAAAAGACTGCTCATCCAGAAAAGCTCAAACGGCGGACAAAGCCGTCAAGTCAATAAGCCCAAATGGAGAGCAGTCTTTTTTGTTTTTGAGGCAATATATTTCAGAGCCGGCGGTAAATCCCGATGACACGGCCAAGGATCACGCTGTCCACGGGACAGCGGCGCACCGTGATTCCGTCTCCGATTCTCGTGACCACAAGCTCGCCATCATCGGCAAATTCCTGCGGCGTGATGAAAAGCAGATCATCTTCCGAAATTCCTTCCTTTTCCATGCTGTCATCGGGCATGCTCATGGCAAACGTCTTTTTATGGGTGCCAAGCATCTCCTGCGGGAACGAAAACACGGCCCGGCTGTTCTGTTCGGAAAACAGCGCCGCCCCCTTATGACGCGGCGAAACCACCGGTACAGGTACATTCTGCCGCCAAGGACGCTCATCGAGAATATCGATGGCACGCGGCTTTGTCGGGTCGCGCTTGATCATGCCGTTTTCCTCAAGGCGCGTCAGATAGCCATGCACTGTCGAACTCGACTTCAGGCCAACGGCTTTGCCGATTTCCCGTACCGATGGAGGATATCCTTTCTCGAGCAGGAAAGCCTTGATGAATTGGAAAATCTCTTTTTGACGTTCGCTTGATTTTCTCGTCTTACGCATAATGCATCCCCCTCATATTCTTTTATTTATATTGTATTCTATCTTACTTCTTATTATATCATATGTATGTTCGCTTAGGAATGAAGTTTATGAAAATTGGCTGAAATCCTCTTAAGATTTTCTCATGTATATGAATCCAGCCGGGGATTTGACGAGTTCAGATGATAAAGTTATAATGCAGGGAGAGTCTCCTGCAAATGAGCACCGCATTTATACGTGCTAATAAAATAGGGGACAGATGGGGGATTGAAAAATTGAGATTCGGTAAAAAGTTTTATACCAGTCTGCTGAGCATGGTGCTGCTGCTTGTCTGGTCCGCGGTGGCCATGGCTGCGGCACCGGACATCACGGCTGATGCCGCGATTGTCATCGATGAGCGGACGGGGCAGGTCCTTTATGAGAAAAATGCGGACAAACGCGAATATCCGGCCAGCATGACAAAGATGATGACCTGCATCCTCGCCCTGGAAAAGGGCAGTCCGGACCAGATCATCACGGTCAGTGACAATGCTGCCAACGTCGAATGCACGCGCCTTTATCCGGGCTATGCCCTGCGCCTTGCCGACATCGAGCAGCAGATGATGATGATTTCCGACAACGGTGCGGCCACGGCCATCGGTGAAGCCATTGGCGGCAGTGAAGCAGGCTTTGCTGACATGATGAATGCCAAAGCTCAGGAAATCGGCGCAACAAACACGCATTTTGTCAATATGAACGGCATGCCGGACCCCGACCACTACTCGACGGCGCGTGACATGGCCAAGATTGCCGCTTATGGCATGAAGATGCCGGCGTTCCGCAAAATCGTGGGCACGAAGGAAAAACGACTCTATTATATCGCGCCGCAGGGGCACACAACTTACTGCGAAAACACGAACGAACTGCTTGACACATATGAAGGCTGCACGGGCATCAAGACGGGCTGGACCAGCGCCGCCCGTGGCTGCGTCAGTGCGGCAGCTTCGCGCGATGGACGCGAGCTCATCGCCGTGGTCATGCATTCCGATGACGATGAAACGCGCTTCAGTGAAGCAGCGGAGCTGTTGGATTATGGGTTTGCGCAGGAAGAGAATACAAACATAAAATAAGGCGGCAGTCGGACTAACTTTAACGTTCCGCGCAGCAGGCTGAAGCTTCACTTATAAAGTTAGTCCGACTGCCTTAGTTTCAGCAGGATCAGCAACAATGTGCATACACCTGCTATAATAGATGGAAGTTCGTGAGATATCAAAAAATGAGGAGGTTTTATGATGAATCCAATTAGCACTATCGATAAAGCTGTATATGAAAAGAAGCGCGATGAGGTGCTGCAGGCTGCAATTGCTTTTGATGCAGGCGATGCGAAACGCATCCAGCATCTCATCAAGGTTTACACGTATGCTGCCCTGATTGGCCGCGGGGAGCAGCTGCCGGAAGCCACGCAGCAGATGCTGGAACTTGCAGCGATTCTGCACGATATTGGCATTCACGCTGCCGAAGAAAAATACGGCAGTCCGGCTGGTATTTATCAGGAGAAGGAAGGGCCGGCACCGGCACGCGAACTGCTGCATAAGGTTTCCGGCATTCCGGAAGAAATGGTGGAGCGCATTGCGTACCTGATTGGCCATCATCATACATATAAAAACGTCGATGGTGCAGACTATCAGATTCTTTTGGAAGCCGATTTCCTTGTCAATGCTTATGAAGATAACCTCTCGGAAAAAGCACTGCTTTCCTTCCGCGAGAAGGTCTTCCGCACGCAGAGCGGCACGAAGCTGCTCAACACGATTTACGGCCTTAACTTACCGAGATGATACTGACAATACTACGGAAATGGAAATGATGGAATAAATGGAAGGAGGGGCAGGCATGATTCTGCAGGCACCTGTTACGAAGTACATCACGACAAACTGCTATATTTACGCGGACAATGACACGAAGCACGGTTTTCTCATCGACCCCGGAGCTCAGGCGAAGAAGCTCTTAGAACTCATTGAAGAAAAAGGGCTGACTATCGAAGCGATTCTGCTGACGCACGGCCATTTTGACCATATCGGCGCGGTAAGTGAGATTCAGGAACAGCTCAAAATTCCAGTTTACATGGGTGAGCAGGGCAGGCTCTATGCCGAGAATCCCGTCTGGAACCTCTCTGCGCAAACAGAGGAGCCCATCTTGCTGAAAGATGTCACGTACCTCAAAGACGGTTCGGTCATCCGTCTCAAGAATACGCCGTCTTTTCAGGTCAAGCTGATCAATCTTCCCGGTCATACAGCCGACGGTGTCATGTATTACGCCGAGGCCGATGGTGCGGCTTTTGTCGGCGATTCCATCTTTCAGGGCAGCTACGGCCGCACAGATTTATACGGCGGCGACGAGCAGGCACTTCTTGAAGGCATACGCACAAGGGTCCTGACGCTGCCCGACGATACACTGCTGCTGTCCGGCCATTCCGCGCCGACGACTGTGGCGGATGAAAAAGTCCGGCCATGGTATCAGGCTTGAACAGCAGCTGCCCTTCATAAAACCAGCATAGCAGGATAGATATATAATGATATAGATGTATAATGGAAAGGAACGATTTGCATGATTCAGGATATTGCCCCGAAAAAACTCGACAACCATTATAAACCGACGGCCGAGCCAAAAGATGACAGCGTCATCTTCTATTTCAAGGACCGCGACGTGCTCGTCCGCAGGGATGAAGGCAAGCTCTTCCCGACGTTTGCCCAGCTCGGCCGCCCGGAAGGCTGTGTCTATCTCTTTACCATCGGCAAGAAAGAATTTTTCCTGCTGCTCGGCGATACGGAGCCGCAGACTCCCGAAGGCTTCGATTTTGAGCCGATCCGGAGCATCCGCGAGAACAAAGAGGCCAAACTGCCGAGCTTCTACGCATTTTACACGGCGCTTCATCTGCGTGGCTGGTATCTGACCAACCGTTTCTGCGGTGTCTGCGGTCATGCGACGGTCCTCGATACAAAAGAACGCGCGCTGCGCTGCCCGAAATGCAACCATGTCATTTATCCGCGTATCAACCCGGCCATCATCGTCGGCGTCCTGCACAACGGCAGAATCCTTTTAACGCGCTATGCTGCCGGCCACAATGACACGACCGTCTACGCGCTGATTGCCGGCTTCACGGAAATCGGCGAAACCTTCGAAGAAACCGTAGCCCGCGAAGTCAAGGAAGAAGTCGGCCTCAAAGTCAAGAATATCCGCTACTACAAATCCCAGCCATGGGGCAGTGCCGCTGACATCCTCGCAGGCTTTTACTGCGACCTCGACGGTGACGATGCCATCGACATGGACAAAGACGAACTGAGCCGCGCATTCTGGGCCACACCGGAAGAAGTCATCCTGCAGCCGGACGACTGGAGCCTAACCAACGAAATGATGGCAAGATTCAAGAACGGCGAAAAATGCTGAAACAGCTGATACAGAGACGATAACAACAGTTCGATACATCACAGCAGCATATTTACAGATCCTGCAGCACATATCACGCAGGAGTATCATCAAATATGATATGTACTACTGTGCCATATAGAAGCACCATACAGAATATCTCATCAAATAACACAATACCTCATCAAATAACACAAAACTTATTCGGATGGGGTATTTTTATTGCTCAAATTACGTTACGGTAATATCGCGGCAGTATTGGTATTACTTGTATAATTCCTAAATTACCATGGTAATACCAATATTATTTGAGTAATACCTTGCTAAAGTTTCTTATCTGTTTTCTGCGAAATATTTACTTCCGATAATTTATACTTATCGGAAGTAATTTACTTAAAAAGACTTGAGAGGACTTTAGGCCGTTTTGAGATTTTGTGTATGAGCTGAGTTATTAGGAATATCAAGGCTTTGAGCGACTTTAGAAGTCGTATGAAGCTCTTGACTGCTAGAAAAATTTTGCGCCAAAAATGCGGCAAAGGCATCTCAAAGCTCTCCAATTTGAAATGGATTGCGGCAAAATTGCGGCAAGAAAAGCGGCAAAACTATTCGGAAGTAATACCATAAAAACATAATAAAAATAAGGCTTCGCGGTACATCATCTGTACGGAAAGCCTTATTTTTATGAGCAAACTAGCAGGCAAATCCTCGATTTGCCGCACAATGCCTTATTTTGCGTTCTTTTTAATATACATTCGGTACTGGCGGGAACCAGTTATCTTCTTCGTCTTCTTCGTTGTCGGATTCCAAGATGATGCCCCCAGTTGGTACCTCAGTCTTTTCTGGAGGCTCCCCTACGGCTCCCTCTGCGGTCTTCCCTTCCGATGTAGGGGCCGTAGTAGTGGTCGTCGCGTTCTTTCTCTTACCTAAGAACTCAAACTCATCGACACGGATTTCCATAACAAACTTTTTCTGGCCTTCTGGCGTATCCCAGGTGCGGCTCCGAATCGGACCACGCACACCGATACGGCTTCCTTTTTTGCAATACTTTGCCAAGCATTCAGCGGCCCCGTTCCAGGCTACGCAAGGGATGAAATCGGCCGTAACAGCAGGCTCTTTATCCAGATGGCGGCTGTAATGCCTCTGCGTTGCAAGGAAGAAATGAAGAACCTTTCGATTCTGCTTTGTCGTGCGGAGCACGGGGTCTGCTGTGAAACGACCAACTAATTCTGCCTGATTCATGAAAAACACTCCTTTGATTTAATTATGAAAAATGGCATAGCCCATTTGACTGGATATACGAGCGGATGAAGGCCAAAGGCGGTTCACCGTGAAAATAGAGATATTGACCAAGACTGGTATGATAAATCGCATTTCCTAGTTCATCTTGTATTAGGTTTTCTTTCGCGATAAACGCGAGAAATTCATCGTCCGTTTGAAATGGGAAATGCAGGCAATTATCTTCCGTACAATATACAGAGGACGTACAGAGAAATTCTTCCGTACCCTCACAAATAGCTACTTCCAATATATACGAACATAGTTCTAAGATTTCTTTTGGTTCAACAAAACGAATAAGTCGAAGAATTTCTTGTGCGTACCGCAATGAAACGGCACGGTCAATAAAACCAAGTTCTTGTACAGAGGAAGCGGATTCTGCCCGAATTAGAGAAAAGAGCTCTGCTTCAATGGAATCATTCAGTTCATCTATATTTTTAGGCGTATGAATAGGATGTAGATTCTTTAAGGATACAGGTTTTAATCTTCTAGCAGTCCAAGGCAATCGTATACACCTCTTTTGTATGTATATAATGAGTATACAATGCGATAAAAATAATACGAAATATGCTTCTGGTGCACATTATGTAATATTTAGTGTGCAAAGAATCATACTAGAATATTACGGAAAGCGCACACTATGCGCACGTTATGCGCATCATGATTTTTCCTGCGGGTTCGGATGCTTCTGCAGGTTTGGCAGGAATCCTTGAATGGCGTTGCTCGCTGTCTTATCGTAAAGGCCAATTTGCTGGGCAACGGCTTTGATTTCTTCTCTGGAATGACCCGTATCGAGCATTCTCTGCGTGGCATCTTTCCAGACCTTTGCCGGTGTATCGTTGGCTTCTTTTATCGTGCCATACGACTTGAAAACGTCATAGCATCGTTCCGCGTAATCGGAATCAATCTTGTCAAGAGCTCGTGGACTCGGTTCAAACAAAGGAGCGGTTTCCTGATAGACTTTTAGACTTTCGTCTAAGGTCGGAAGAGGACGGTCATAGATATCGGCATCGAAATTTTTATAAGGCGAGAAGTAAGTATTGCCGTAATGACTGTAGTTGTTTAAGGCCTCATATACCGCTTCCTTATTGGGGGTATCGTCGTCTTCGAGTCGTTTAGGAAGATATCTATCCAGGCCTTCTTCGGCAAAGGCTTTTCCTTCGATGCCATTTCCCGCACGAATCTGAAACGCGTCTTTTCCGGAAGAATCCCCATCCCAAGCTATCGTCATGCTCGCCTGTGGTTCCATTCCAGCATACCGAATCCCGCTTTGTACCATGTGTTTATAATTATCGTGGTCTTCGTGCAGATAGTCATCTAATCTGGAAAACACACCGATACCATGTAAGTTACGAACATGTTCAGCGGTGTCAAAGACATTATCCTTGTAGAAAAGCTTTGCTGAGATATGTTGTAACGTTTTCAGGGTCTTAATGACTTTATGCGGAATGACGAGTAAGACGTTTTCGTTCTTCATCGTCATGAGGTCCGGATTGTGGCTCGAATAAAAGGCAACCATGCTGTTTGGCAGGCCGTTTCTTGCTTTGGTGTACCGTTCATCTACTTTTCTAGCCTTTTCTTCACTGGTAGCAAGGCTTGTTAAAACTGGCTCTGCTTGCGAGACTGGCAAAATTACGTAATCTTTCATTTCATCAGCTGGTACAAGGCCATTACTGTGTATGTCAATTCCTTCTTTGGTGTAATCCTCTTTCCGGCAGACATAGATGTAAGGCGTTACCGTCTCATCCTGAATGGCTTTGATTTCCGGATGTTTCGCAAGATAAGCGTCTTCTTCTTTTTGAAGCGGCTCTAAAACTTTTTCCTGGAAGGCCGTTAAAGTGGGTTTTACATCCTCGCGTATGTCCTGAATATGCTCGTCATCGATTGGTTTATGGGATAACTGCAAAATGTTCTTAGCCTGCTTATCACTTTCCAAAATCTTATGGAGAATCCACAAGGCTTTTTTATCAAGCATCTGAGCAACCGAGGTAGCATTACAGAAGGTAAGGTCCCCCATTTTTGCGCCGATATTCTGGAAAAGATGCGTATCGCCTGGACTTAGTTTTGGCAGATTTTCGCCGTAAGATAAGGAGAAGGATACCTTTCCATCGCCCTGTGCCAGGACTTTATCGGTCCGGCCATGAGAGAAGCAAGCTTTGTCCAGATGATTGAGCTGGACAAGAAACTCATAGGCTTTTTCGCCGGTCAAATCGCATGGCTCTGGATAAGGATTGCCTTCAAAATCGACAAGTTCCTTATCACAGTATTCCAGATGGACCTTCAAGGTCTTGAAGAACTCGGATTCCGGTTGTTTCGTTTCTTTGGAAGCTTCTTCTGCTTTGGTATCTTTGGCCGGTTCTTCCTTCTCAGAAGCAGTTGCTTCTTTTGGTGCCGTCTCCGGTTCTTTCGGGGGAACCTTTTCTTCCGGTTTTTCTGCAGAGGGTTGCTTAGAAGGTTCCTCTTTGGGAGCTTTGGATGCATCCTCCTGTACGACCTGCTGTTCTTCTCCTGCTTCCGGTGCAGGTGCTTCGATTTGAGCTTCTTTCTGGGCCAGTAGGACCGGAAGGTTACGCTCTAGTTTGGAGGCCTGTGTTACGGCTGTAAAGAGGCTTCGAGGATTTGCGTCAAAGGCTAAGATTTCATCTTCGCTGTAGAGCGGATGCTTTGAAAAATCACTCGTTAAATTGTAGTCTTTCAAGACGAGCTGGGAAAAGGCCTTGGCTTCTAAGACGCTCAGACCCATTTCCTGTGCAACCTGATAGGCGGCATCTCGGATGCCTTCGCCGTTTTCCGGCGCGGCATCAAGGCCTAGAAAGGACGCGGCCGCTTGCAAGTGTTTCGGCTGGTCGCGCTCCGGTATAACATGGCGAAAGGTTTCAATACGCTTATGACGGCCAATCGTGTCGTCAATGTTATAGTACGGTACAAGGTCGGCTGAATACTCGCCCTGATTATCCCGCGTCCAATGTTCAAGATAAACCGGACGAGCACTTGGCTTTACAACAAGATGCAACGATACGGCTTCTTCCTGGCTGACAAAGTGCGGATTCTTGGCAGAATCCTCATGCAGATAAGCCGCAACGCGCAGATAGTTCGACCGGCTCATCATGCGCAGTTCGTCGCCGGTGCCATGGACAGGACGTGTATAAAAGCCACTTGGCTCTAAATTGCCGTACTGACGAAGATTCTTCGTCAGAATACGGGCAATCAGGTCGCGGTCATTTAAGACTTCATTTACTTTCATGGTGATGACGCTCCCCTTTCTGCTTGCGTGCGTTATGGCGCATGTAATCCCTACGCTCCCTGTGGATGCGGGCCTGAGCCTTATCCATCGCGGCCTGTTCTTCGAGGTCGAAGTCGTAGGTATCGGCCATAAGCTCGTCGAGCTCGGCTTGAGATAGCAAACTCATAAGGTTCCCCTCCTTGTTGTTTTCATAGTGCGATGTATCATCTTGACTTAGTGTAGCAGGAAAAGGCCAGCTGGCTTTCTTGTCTTTTTGTAGGACGAAAGTAAAAAAAGACGACAGGAAATAAATTCCCGCCGTCTAAAAGCAAAAGATGATTAACGAACTTCTTTTCCGCAGTTATCGCACGGACCTGGATGGTCCTGGCGATGGCCGCAGTTTGGGCATTCATACGTGCTGGCATGTACCATAGGAATCACCTTCTTTCTAAGTGTATGCAGTTTATACGCACAGTATCTTACGATTGTCGTATGAACTGCATACGTTATGCTATTGAAATAATACGGCAGTATTACTGCTGTATTATTTTTGTCGCATGAATTATTTTTTCAGGTCCGGCAGGCCGTTCTTATCCCAGACGGACTTGGCACCGCAACGCTCCGAGCAGTACCAGAAATAGCTTCCCTTTTTCTTCTTGCTTTCGGCGCGAAGGAGATAGCCTTTCTTGCATTCTGGGCACAGTACGATGACCGGCTTGTTATCCTTATCGGGGAAGTGCGCACCGCAGTTGTCGCGGTCCTCACAGGCCCAGAAGGTACCGAATTTGCCATGACGCTGATAGAGCTTTTTGCCGCATTTCGGGCAGGTTTCCGGTGGAACGCTTTTGGCTTTTTTCGCGTTCAAATCCGGCTTGCCATTTTTATCGGGGAAGGTCGTTTTACAATTCGGATAGCCGGAGCATCCCCAGAAGATACCTTTCGCACCTTTCCGGCGGCGAAGCGGTTTGCCGCAGTTCGGGCAAAGCGGCACATTGGCGTTCGGCTTGATGTTGAGGTTCTTGGCCTTGTCGATGAGCTCAATAATCCGGCTAATCTGGTGGTCGCGGAAGATGTCAAGGCTGAGGCTTCCATCGGCGACTTCATCGAGTTCGTTTTCCCAGCGGGCTGTGAGGTCCGGATACGTGATTTCATCCGGCAGAAGATGAATGGCCATCGCGCCACTTTCGGTTGGCACGAGCTTGCCTTTTTCAACCTTTACGCTTCCGTCTTTCGTGATTTCATCGATGATTCCGGCCCTTGTCGCTTCAGTGCCGATGCCCTTGCAGGATTTGAGCTTTGTGACGAGTTCTTTATCCTGCACGTACTTGTAGATTTCCTTCATGGCCTGCAGGAGCGACGAGGTGGTAAAGCGTTTTGGTGGCGTTGTGACCTTTTCCTGTACGCTTCCTTCCTGGTACGTTACCGTGTCGCCTTCGACGACGGTTGGAAGCGAGGACTCGTCTTCCTCTTCCTTGTCGCTTTTATCCTTCTGGTAGATGGCTTTCCAGCCAAGGTCCGTAACGGTCTTGCCATTGGCGACGAAAGTTTCATCCGCACAGGTCACGATAATCTTTGTCGCAAGGTACGTATGGAGCGGGAAAAACTGGGCAAGGTACGCTTTGGAAACGAGCAGGTACATGCGCTGTTCAGCTTCACTCAGGCTGTTAAAGGACAGCTTTTCCGTCGTTGGAATCAGCGCGTGATGCGCACTGATTTTCTTATCGTTCCAGCAACGGCTCTTGATGCTGGTATCGGCTTTCTCTAGAAGTGTCTGGAAGTCCTTATCCGGAATGTTTTTGAGGTTATTTAAGACCTGCTTGGCATCGGCGTACTGGTTTTCCGGCAGGTATTCGCAGTCCGAGCGTGGATACGTTGTGAGCTTCTTTTCATAAAGGCTCTGCATGGTATCTAGGACCTGCTTTGGCGAATAGCCGTATTTCCGGCCTGCTTCGACCTGCAACGTGGACAGACTGTAAGGAAGACGTTGGTTTTCCTGTTTCTTTTTCTGTTCAACGGAAGCAATCTGCGCACCATCGCTGTGATTGGCGGCGGCTTCCATCTTCTCTAAAAGGCCTTCGGCTACTTCCTTTTTCAGGAGTCTGCCTTCGCTGTCGAGGCCTTCCTGGTCCTCTTTGATTTTCCAGAGGGTCGGAATTGCGCCGTTTTCGTGCTTCCAGATGACTTTGGCGATGTAGTGCGTCGTCGGCTTGAAGTTCTTAAGTTCATCTTCCCGGCGCACGATAAGTGCGAGCGTTGGGGTCTTGACGCGTCCTACGTGGACGGTACCGTCATAGCCAGCGGCCTGCCGTTTCATACTGTAGGCACGCGTGAGGTTCATGCCGACGAGCCAGTCAGCCTGCCTTCTTGCTTCGGCACTATCCCGGAGGCCTTCAAAATCGCGGTTATCCCGCAGGTCGTTTAAGGCTTCTTTGACACTTTTGGAATCCAGGGCATTCAGCAAAATACGCTGAACGGGCTTCTTATTGCCAAGGAAGGTCAGGACTTCATCGACAAGGAGCTGGCCTTCCCTGTCCGGGTCGCCTGCGTTGACGATGGTATCGGCTTTCTTTACGAGGTCCTTGATGATGTTGAACTGCTTTTTGGCATCCGACCTTACGCGAAGCTTCCAGGTATTCGGGATAATCGGCAGGGTATCGAACCGCCATTTCTTATAGCTTTCGTCATAATCCTCTGGATTGTAGTCATCCATGATATGACCGAAACACCAGGTCACAACATCCTGCCCCTGGTTGAGTACAATACAGCCATCCTTCTTCTGCTGTTTGCCGAGGTTCTCGGCAATCGCACGAGCCAGGCTTGGCTTTTCTGCAATAAACAAGCGCATGAAAAATCCTCCTTTTTCTGCTATCGATACCTATAGGATAACAGGTTTATAGGAGGTCGTTTTCTTATCTTTTGTCGATTTTGCGCATAAAAAAGACCTTCCGAAACGGAAGGTCTTTTTGAGAGATGCATCAACCGTGAACAGTGGATTGATGCCAAAAACGTATGTGAAAGGAACCCATACGTCAAAAGGGATGAAAGTTTGAGCTACGTTTCATCATCCTGTAGGATTATTATACCATATTTACAAGCAAAATGACAGTAAGAAAACAAAAAACGTGTTAGAACGTGATGCATAGCATCTTCTAACACGTTTTCCGCAGTTCAGTTATCTTCGTTGGTTTGAAAAGAAGGTAGCCAATGATGATTTTGGCCTTCTATAGAATAGCATAGTTTGTCTAGTTTTGCAATCGGCCTGTCCATAATGGACCGGTTATTTTGCATGGACAAACACTGGTGGTTCTTTGCCCCATTCCTGGTAATGGCTTTCGTCTGGGTCCATCGGAGTATCGGGGTCCATCAGGTTATTTAGGATGGCAAGGTTGTCACTCTCGTCGCCTGGCTCCACCTGATATTTACAGAATCTATCTGGGAGCATGTTGAGGGCATTACAGATATCGCCGAGCAGGAAACGGTCGCGTGTCGGACCGCCTGCGAGGAACTTATCGATACGGTCCTGAGATTTATAGGTATAGAACCGCAACGTCTCCCGCGTCACGTTGGCTTCTTTCATGCAGTCCGCAAGCTTCTTGGCATCAATATAGTACATCATAATCCTTTTTGTCCTTTCCGTTTGTTCTGATTAACGCGGTACTCGTTGCAAATTTTCTCGAAATTGTCGCAGACGTTTAAAATAACATTTTGAAGCGGTTTTTCCATGGAAGAATTTTGGATGCGTTTCCGGAAGAAATGCATGTTTTCCGTGCGACGCTCGCCGACCCATTTTTCACAGATGATTCGATTCCCGTTGATATCGCAGGCAATCGGTACGGTTTCATCTCCAAGGGAAATAGCCGTTTGAATTAGTGGAAATGGTGGCTCCCCTCTCACAAATTGACAATCTTCGATGTTACAGGAGTAAAAATCCGAATCCTTATCAAAGGTGCATTCGGTAAATTTTGCTCCATGAAACGTCGCTTCCATAAAATCGGTTTGTTTGATGGCATCATTCTGGAAAATCACATTATTGAAGTTTGCGCTATAGGCAATCATGTGCGTAATCTTATTATCCAGGAAGTTATTTTCGTTGCCAATCGCAGAAAATCCAGTAAAGTTAACATGGTGCATATCATTCCGGTTGAACCGGAGCTGGATACCAAAGGCCTGACGAAAATAAGTGTCCGTCATTTTCTCGTTATAGTTGAAATAGACATTTCGATGTTCACTCTTGGAAAAGTCTGCTTGATTTAAGTTACAGCCTTGAAAATCTACATTAAAGAATTTCGTGCCGATAAATTTTGCATTCGTAAGCGTACAGTTCGCAAAGATTAGGTCTTCGAGCTTGGCATTGGAAAAGTCTGCTCCGGTGAAATTGACATCATTGATGTAATTTCGACGGGATACTTTTTGAAAATGATGGATGTTACGTTCTCGAAAATCCCGATAAGATAAGTCGGCTTGCTGTCCTTTTAGATGGCCGCTTTGTTGCCACAAAACGTGTTGCTGTAAAATATAGTAAAGCTCTTCTGAGCCGATTGGCCGAACTTCTGGCATAGACAGGCCTCCTTTTTATGATACAACAAAAGGCCTTAAAAAAGGCCTCTTATTGTGTATGTAACGTATCTAATAGAAAGAAAGGTTTTTTATGGGCATTCTATTGGAGGGCTTCCCCACAGAACACCATGATGGCCGGAGATTTCTCTCCGGCGCAAGTGAGAAAATTTAGGTGCAATCCCATGGCATATAGAATAGATGAATGATACTGGAATGGTGAAATAGTATGCATTCATTTACTCACGGAAGAAATATAGAAAAAAATGGCGACAGCAGTTGGATTCGAACCAACGAATGCAGGATTCAAAGTCCTGTGCCTTACCACTTGGCTATGCTGTTATGATGCAGGCATTTGTATTCGTTCGATGCGTTTTTCTCGCCGGAGAAAAAGAGAAGCACCTGGAATAGGGAGGCCCTGCCTGATAGGCTCGCCAGTCTTCCCTGACGATGGAATCAATGAAAAAGTTTGCTTTGCATTTTGTTATGTAGTATATAGTTTTCTTTCACTGACAAATTTATTATATCATGTAGAAAGGTGAAAAGTTTCTTATCTTTTTGCAAAAAGGAAGGAAAAAAACAGCCTGTCCACAATGGACAGGCTAAAGCTAAGAGAGTTAAAGAAAAACAAACACCGAGGTATGAGATACAAATACGACAGCAGTTGGATTCGAACCAACGGATGCAGGATTCAAAGTCCCGTGCCTTACCACTTGGCTATGCTGTCATGAGGTCCAGACATTTGTACAGGAAATGCTAACCGATACGTAGGCCCTGTCTGGTGGGGCTCGCCAGTCTCCCCTGACGATGAGGAAATATGATAAGTGTAACAAAACGGCAACGCCGCATTACTCTTATAGGATAGCATAAAACAAAGAAAAAAGTTTCTTGTCTTTTTGCAAAAAAAATAACCTGTCCATTGTGGACAGGCTCTTACAGGAGGTAAATAATGATGTCATCAAGATATCCTAGCGGTAACAACCGGAGTTCAACCGGTATACAGGAATAGAACGACGAAGATGCCCTGTGTCTTATCAATTAAACGATGTCACCATGCTACCCGCGAATTGAGCAGGTATTCGCGGGCCATTAGAAAGGAGTCCTTTGAATGAAGGAAATGAGTTGTCTGATGAAGCAAATATCATCTTTCAAAGGATAAGTTTAGTATACCATAGAGAAAGGAGAATGGTTTCTTGTCTTTTTGCAAGTTTGAAGTAGAAACACAGCCTGTCCATTGTGGACAGGCTGTATAAACTATCTATTTCGTAGTTGACGAAGGCTTTTCTTGACTTAAAGAAGCTTCTTCTTCAAGTGCCCGCATCAAGATGTTCTTGGCGGCATTGATATCACGGTCATGATGTTTGCCGCAGTTTGGGCAGGTCCATTTCCGAACCGATAAGTTTTCCATCTTTGTATTCTGATAGCCGCAAACGGAACAAATCTGGCTGGATGGATATGAAGCATCTATTTTATGGATTAGTACGGCTGATAGTAGCGTTTTTGATTTTGCCTTCAAATTCCCTATCCTGCTTGATTTTGACAAAGCCGATTTTGGGTAAGCGTACCTTGTTTCCTTCAATGCGGATGCCGTTACCCGTACCGCGAGTACGATAAGATTGACAATGGTTGTATTTGGATTTAAAACGCGGATATCCGGTATGCCTTTTGAAGAAGAATACAAAAAGGCGGAAGCGCAGAGACCGAAAATAAGCTACTTGGGGATTTTAAAGTAATGTAAAGCAAAAGGCGCACTAGTAATGCGACCATACGTGGAATCTGTTGCAGGAAAAGGCTTCTAAAAACCGCGAAATTTTTTGGTAAAATTACATGGTATGAATCATTCCGATATAGAAATAGCCTGCTTTAATAGCAGGCTATTTCTATATCGTGTTTTGCTCAAGGAGATGAAGAAAACAGGCAGTATGCGGAATCGAACCGCTCAATAAGAAAGAACTTGGGGAATCCATCTTATACTGACCACAGTTTACTGCCATGAAGCAAGCATTTATATTTGGTGAAATGGACATTGGAAATTACCATTGGTATCTTAATCCAAATACGGAGGCCCTGCTTGCGGGGCTCGCCAGTCTCCCCTGACGATGAAATTGAGGGGAAAAAGACGTAAGTCATCTGTTTTTTTTGATACATCCCCATCAATACGTTTATTATATCATATAGAAAGACAAAAAGTTTCTTGTCTTTTTGCAAATTAGAAGGATAAGAAGGGCCTGTCCACAATGGACAGGTTCTTCTTCTTATTTTGTTTCAATTTTTTTGATGCAAATTTTTGGGGCTTTTCTACTTCCCTATTTTGCTTTCAATCGTGTTTTATTATCTAATTTATGATTGACAATAATTAAACAAAAGTCGTATAATATGGATAGAAAAAGAAAAGGAGAAATTGCGCTATGAAGGTAACGAAAGACATGCATTTTCAAGGCTATTCGTATCATGCCTGTGAGCAGTTATATGAGGATAGGTATTTGATTCTCACGATGCCGGATGACAATGACACGCATGAGCGTATATGTGTCGTAAAGGCCGTAAAGATTGGTGATGAACTTATACAGAATGGCGATACATATCAGGCCCCTATTTACCATGTTGGTTGGAAACTTCCGGATACCGATAGCTTTGATTACAGCGACCCGACAAGGGACCCCATTATTGATTATTGGGGTGAAAATATCGCGTTTCCAGACGAGCTGGAAAAGACAGTAGAATTTGCAATCCTAGAAAGGAAGGATAGATGATGCCGGGAAGAGGAAACCTTGGCTGGAGCACGGCAGGACGGGCTGGCCGTCCTGCTACCGGTGAGCGCAGACAACACCAGGTCCGTGCTTTTGATGACGAGTGGGAACTTGTAAAGCGATTCGTTCAAATAGTACGAAAAAAGCCAAAAGCGGCCGAGCAAGCGTTAAAGCAGTTGGAAGAAGGGAAATAAAATGAAGGACGTATATATTGAAGAAATCCATAAGATAGCAAAATTTTTACTAGACCTCCCTGTTCGTCCGGATAAACGGATACCGTTTATTGCGTCACATCCCTTTACGAACAGCGTCTATATCGGAAGTACGGATGGTAAGCTTCTTGATTTAACAAAGAAAGAGGATGCGGCCATCTGGCGTGAGAAAATGGAACGTGCGTTAAGAAAGCGCGGTACAAAATCTCTGCTTTTTCTTATCAATCCCCCTTACCGGCTGTTTTTCCTGAAGTTTATCGAGCCGTATTGCGACCCAAAGGAGTTTGGCGAACTATTCCGCGAGGCCTGGCCGACGGTGGAATGCATCACAAAGGACCCGAATGTATCGCGTGAGGATATTATCGAGATGATAAGACCGATTCCAAAATCCTTTTTGATGACACCAGAGCTCATGAAGGCGTATGGTAGATTCCCCGATACGTTTACGGCGTATCGCGGCGTGACGAGCTACAATGAAAAGAGTAAAGATGCCCTCTCCTGGACGACCGATATCGTGCAGGCAAAATGGTTTGCGACGCGCTTCCATGAGCATGGTACGGTCTGGAAAGTAACGGCAAAGAAAGAATGGATTTTGATGTTGATGAGCTCGGATGAGAATGAAGTCCTTTTGGATATTCCGGAAGGTACAGAAATGGACGAGATTGACCCAGATTCTTTTGATTAAAGAAATGTATTATGATGAGCAGAGTACGTGCAAATCTTTGATTGGCGGTACTGTTGAATACACTATAATTTATATTGGAAATGAGGCGGCATGTGTATGAGTAAGATATTTGAAGATATAAAACAGGAAGCGAAAGTTCAGGCAAAACTGGAAGATGCTGTTGAAATGCTCAAGGAAAAGTTTAGTATCGAGCAAATCGTAAGGATTACGAAACTATCAAAATCGGAGATTATAGAGATTGGTCGTCGGAATGGATTGCTTTGATAATAAAGAAAAGAGGATTGGTTGTCTTTTGTGAACCCGCAGAAATGCGGGATTTTTTTTCGGCTTCGCCGACTAAGAAGGAATAGATTTTTGCTGGGCATTTGGCCTGCCGGAAGGAATAAAGGCCAGATTCCGGAAGTTTTTAAAGCTCTCCTATTCTGCCTTGTTTTGATATTTTTAGATTTATTAATTTATAAATCTTGTATTTATTGACAAAATATGCTATAATATAAATATAGAAGGAAAGAGATAAGAGCTACGAAGATTGAAAGGAGCAATTAAGATGATTACCATTAATGGAGAAGAATACAGAGAAGAATCTGAACTGAATCTGGAAGATTACCTTAATTCCGCAAGGGAGAAAGTCGGCAAGACTTATCCCCTAGAATATCTGAGCAGAAGCAAGCAAGGCCAGAAAGCCGGAGAATTTGAAATTCTAGCCTTCGAAGAAAAAAACGCCCATTGGTTTTACAATGATGTCTTTGACCATTGGGATGGCGAAAAAAATTATTATATCGAAGTGGTTCATGGCGCAAAATTAGGATTCTATACGATAAAATTTCATAATACAAAATTTTACAAGGAAAAGACGATGCGCTTTCCAGTATGGGGGTTTGTGGAAAGCAGAGGGAAAGGTGATTTTCTTCGCATTTGGGCAAACATTGACGGAACTGACAAACGTTTAAGAGCATATGATTTTCCCAGTCTTGACCTTGAAAAGGAGGAATAAAAAATGAAAACGTATGAATTGATTGAAATGGAAAGCCACTACGCAGACGGAAACTACTACGCAACACGCATCCCCACCGGACATGTTGCATCCCTTTCGGATAATCCCCCTTCCCTTACGTTTGAGGTGTATGAAAAATTTGGTAAGTGGATGGAACTTCCAGCATCGGCTTTCTACGTTGTCGATGCTCGCCCATCCGGTGACTACATCGCGGTCTGGGATAAACATTGGGATAAACACCCAATGTTCTATCTTGAACCATGTAAGGATAAATAAGTGAAGAGAAAGAGAACCAAGCCTAATGGCAAGGTTCTCTTTTTTTTGCGAGGACTTTTTCGATTGTATGATTGGTATCAGGATTGGTGTCAGAATGGTCTCATGGATACCATTCTAGAAGAAGGCCTTGCTTTTTAGGTGCAAGGCCTTCTTCATTTTCCTACTATATATATTATGAATCGCCCTGCTCTTTCTTCTGCATTCGTCTCTGGGCATCCGTGACAGTTATCCAGTGCGACGCTTCCTGTTCGCGCTGGCTCTTGGCAAGGCCCCTATATCTTGGCGAGTGTGCCAGTACGATGGCCTTCTGGTGCGTATCGAAGTTGCACGGCGGTGCTCCTAAGAGGTCCTTGACGCGCAAGTCGGCAGTCAAGAGGTCAAGGCCTGGTTCATCGAGGACGGCTTTTCGAAGGGCCGAGTAATAAAATTCTTCTGGTTTATGGGCTGGTGTGCGGATGAGTTTTTCAAACGGCGTGGCCGTATAAACGGCTGGGCTCTGTAAAAGTGGATTCTTTTTTACGGTCTCCATGGTTTCACAGATGAGCTGATTCGAGACTTTTTCCATATGCATGAGCATGGTAAAGAGTTTATCCCAATCTTCCTGCATGAGTTGTGTCTTTTTTAGATAGAGTGCGGCATCGCGCTGAATCTGACGAACTTCCGGATGTTCCTGAAGGTTCATCTCACGCGTTGCCTTCTCGGCTCCTTCGCACCAGTCGATGAGAAGCTTGCAACAGCTATTGACCTTGTTGATGTCAAGCAGTTCGAAGGTCTTCTTGATGGAATCCATGATGGTCTTCCAATAAGAAACGGCATCGACCTGTTTCTGTTTGGAACGGATGACTTGAATTTTCTGCATGAACTGATGCAGAATTTCTTCGTTGGTGTCTTTGGTTGTTGGTGTTTCGGTGGTAGCTTCCATGATAGGTGCCTTGCTTTCTGCTTTTGGCATCGTGAGGTCTTTTTGTGCTTCCTGGATAAAGGCCTTCATGTTGTTATGGAGTTCTTCAAAGAATAACAATTTACTTTTGTCATCTTCTGGAACGTCCTGGTAATCGGCATCGAACTGAGGCGAATAAGAAAGTACGTTTTCGAGGTACGTATCTTTAAAACGATTCTTCGTCAAAAGCTTGACGACGTAGGCATCTGCTTCTTTGAGCCGGAGTTCCGGCTTCTTTTCCAGAACGGTTTTGAGACTGGAAAAATAGAGGTCCTTATCACTACCGCCTTTTCCTATCCCATACTGATGTAATGGTCTTGCTTGTGTAACTTCTGGCATGGATAAAAGTGGATTGAGATTCTTGCTGACACGCAGGCTGGCCATACCCCAGCGGACACGTCGGTCTTTTGCTAATCCTTTTGGTACGTTTGGCGAATTGGTCATGATGTGTATGATGGTATCATACGGATATTGGTCTTTATAAAGATTTTGGGCAACCTTTCCTTCCAGTGTAGCCAGGTCGTTGGGATTGCTATGATGAAGATGCGGATGGGTTTCTTCGGCATCTTTTAAATAAGCAAGATAGATGTTACGGTAATCTGGTGACAGCTGAAAAGCAAGGTCGTCACGCGAAGGAGCATTTTTTAATGCTTCATCGAAATTGCGGATGATAGGTTCTGGAGTAAAATCCTTTGGCGCGAATGTGTAGGTTTGTTCGTATACTTCATCTAAAAGCATAAGGAGCCTCCTTTCTGTTTTGAAAAAAGACCGCCGCTTTCGCGACGGCCTTTCGGGAAAAAGTTTTTTTAGAATGCCTGCGGAGCCTGCCAAGCATCTTCCGGTTTGATTTCGTTATCCTCTGCCTGGGTTTCTTCGTTGGTTGATTCCGGATTTTCTTCCGGCTGTTCCGGAGCCGATTCCTCTTTTTCGCCTTCCGGTTTTTCTTCCGGGGCTTCTTCCGCTGGTTTCTCTTCCGGCGTTTCTTCCGCTTCACTTGCCGGATACTGTTCCTTGAGGTAAGCAACAACATCTTTCGGAGAAATCTTATCGAGGCTGATTTCATTTTCGATGACTTCCGTCAGGAAGGTATCGACCCATTTGGAATACTGCTTCTTGGAAAGTTCTTTGATTTCTTTCTGAAGCTTATCTGCTTTTTCATTCTGTTTGGCAAGGCTGTCCTGCAAGTTTTTCAGCATACGAGCTTTGCGGTTAATCTGTGCGACGTAATTTTTTTTCGATGGCATAATAAAAACATCCTTTCATAAAATTAATGAGTGCGAGCCTGCATCGCTTCTGCCGTTTTCTGGTAGAAGGCTTCTTCACCGGTATCTTTTCCGGCATCGAGAAGTTCCTTCCGCTTTGCGGCGCATTCCTGAATAAAATGAATAACTTTATCCAGGCCTTCGTTTGTTAACCGATAATTTTCATGGATACTGGCATATTCCTGATTGAACTTTTCGGAAGCTTCTTCAATCGTAGAGGACGGTGTATAGGACTGAATGCGTTTTTGAAGTTCTTCCATCGACTTGATTTCAAGAATCTCAGCATAGTCAATCGCACCAGGCTGAACGATATCTTTTTCGTCAGGGCGATGGTAAAGTTTATCGCCTAACGAAAATTCATATCCACCAACATCGGATTCCTGCCAGACATCGTAAGGAAAACCATAAGCAGATAAATCCTGAAACCGTTTTTTAGCATCTTCTTCAGTACCAATATCAAAACTATACTGTTTCGTTTCTTTCCAAGAAAAAGATTGATAGGCAGACGAAAGTACATTCATAAATAGTCGATTCTCTGTTTCTCTGGCATCCTGAGCAACAGAAAGTGGAATGGTTAGGGTACATACTTTTGACATAACGTATCCCCCTCTCAATTAACAAGTTAAATAGATGTGCTCTGCATAAGCTTTCGGATTCTGTTCTCGCAGTACATTGTTCGTGATAGCGTAAGCTTCAATACAGTGCATAATAAGCGTAGGCGAATCCTTCCGCTTAATGGCACTCTTAACGGTACCGCGTAAATAAATTTCTTTCGTCCGGTCTGCTTTATTTTTGACCTTCATGAAGTAGTCGTTTAGAAAAGTCCGCTCCGGTCCAGGAAGGCTGTTGAAATTTGGAATCGTATTGAGCTTTCCTTTTTTCTTCTCTTTTAAAAAGCGTCGTATCTCCATAGTAAGACGAGAAGGCGGCTTCACTTTCTTGGTCGGTTGTAAAGTGGACTTCTTGATGTCGTCTGGTTCTGGTACGCTCGGCGGTTCTAGTGGCGGTTCTTCTTCTCGTGGTAGTTCTTCCCCCGCTTGTTCGTTTTCTTCCTTATAATACTGTTCCCGAAATTCCGTCAGGTCGTATTCAGCTGTCGCCTCTTCGATGTTTGAAGAGGGCTCATACTGTTTTAGGAAGGATTGAAGTTCTTCTATCGACTTCATGACGGTAAGCTTCTCAAAGGCAATCGCACTGGGCCGGATGATATCTTTTTCGCTTGGCCTGTGAAAAAGCGTGTCGCCGTAAACGGCATCATCATCCCAAATGCCATCCGGTTCCTGCCAAAGGTTATATGGAAAGTCATACGTGGAAAGTTCCTCAAACTGTTCTTTGGCATCCGTTCCGTCTTCGAGTTCGAAAACGTAATGCGCTATGTTATGCCAGGAAAAAGAAAAGATGGCCTCAGACAACATCGTATGAAGTTTTGGAAACTTCGTGTTGTCCTCTGCACTATGCGCAACGGAAAGAGGCAGTTCGATATTACATAACTTCGTCATGCTGTCACCACCTTACCGGTTGCGTTCTTGTATCCTGCGTTGAATTTTGCCGATGCGGTTTTAATCGTGGAAGATGGAAGGTAGGATTTTAGGTATCCTTGAAGTTCTTTTTTCGCTTCGAGCTCGAAAACCTCTTCGTAAGGAATCGCATTCGGTCGAATCAGGTCTTCTTTACCGGGGCGATGAAAGAGGGTATCGCCTAACGAAAAATCGTAACCGCCGACATCTTCTTCCTGCCAGATATCGTAGGGAAAGTCGTATTTGGCATCTTCTTCGTTTGGAATGAGGAAGTCGTATCGTACAGTTTCCTTCCCAACACGAACTTGATAAGCCCCCCCGCAGGATGTTCCGATAAAGACGATTTTCTTCTTCCTCGGCCTCTTTTGCGACCGAAGAAGGAAGGATGATGGCACATCCTTTTGACATAAGAAACACCTTCTTTGCATCAGGTTTTGAACTGGATAGGAGGCACCATCTGCTTCGTCTTTTTCGTGAGGTAGTCCCGATTCTGTACGAGAAGCAGGTAAAGGTCGTACTCACTGTAGGAATCCAAAAGGCCTGCCTGTTCCACAATGAGACCCACACGGATGAGCTTATTGATGCGAGCACGTCCTTTTGCTTTTTCCAAATTTCGCTGGGTGATGTATAACTGGTCTTCGGTTGCTTTGATTTCTTGCTTGAGTTCCCGAATCTTTTCCCGCGTATTTTGTTTGTAAGACATCTTGGTGCAATCCCCTCCTTCCGTCGGTATTTTTCCCTTTGCACCGCCAGTATAACATACTTTTTTGAGGCTGTGTGAAGAGTGGGAAGTAACTTTCCCACTTCTTTCCCACTTCTTTCCCACTTTTTTAGGAGCCGCTATGCTAAAATAGAACCACAGGGATATGGAGAAGCGCATTTATGCATTTCGCAAAGCGAAAAGCTGAGACAAACGAGATACGTCAAGGCTTTTCAGCCTATCCATTTTTGCGAGAGCAAAAATCCCTTTGCCGGTCGCCTCCGCTCCCTGAACCTGCCGTTGGCTAAGAACTACTCTGGAAAGGTCGATTTTGATGTGTTTTCTTCGCTTTGCAAAGTCCGGACTTTTGGAAGGATGTGAGGATACCATCTACTTAGCGATGCCGCAAGTATCCAAAATGGTACATCACGTTGGTCTGGGAATTTTGATTTATGTCGCAGGTGACGATAACCCTTACACTTTTCCGTGTTCCTCGCCGGTTGCCGAAAATGTCCTGATGGCGATTTTTTCCTGGTACCAAAAAGAGCTTGTTTCAAAAAACAAGGCTTCCCTTTGCCTCAATTTGGACCAGTTGATTGCCGAAATGGAACGCGCGTATAAAGTGCGGCAGGAAAAAGAAAAACCTAGTAAGCCTTCTCAAAAAGTGCAAAAGGACGAAGAAGATGGCCCTGTACTATTTCACGATTAAGAATGATAAAAAGCCTGGCAAGTTCGGTACGCCGATAAAAGCAACGGAACATGCATCGTACATTGAACGCCAGGGCAAGTATGAAAACATTGATGAAAAAGACCCCAAGAATCAGGAAAACGTCATAACGACGGAAGGGATAAAAGATGCCGTTGAGGGAAATACGCTCTTACTCTATGACAGCCCGTTTGGTTCGATTACGAATACGAAAAAGGGTCTTGTGATAACCGACGACCCATCTCCTGATACGATTGCGATTGCCATGATGGTCGCGCAGAGAAAAATGCCTGGCCCTTTGGTGATTCGTGGAAGTGAACTTTTTCAGGCCAAGTGCGTGCACGCGGCCCTTGTAGCAAACCTGCCGGTTTCGTTTGCAGACGAAAACCTGCAGGCTATTTTTGAAAAGAAGAAAGAAGAGAGGAAACATGAACGAGAAGAATACCGAAGACAAGGTGGAAAAATTATCCGAGCCGGAATCCTTTCAGAGTCCGACGCTCCAGTTTTGCGCACTCCACCTGCCAGCGTTACTCCCCCCAAAACCATTTCCAGCTTGCGTAAATTGTCCGAACTGCATGTGGTACCTTCTGAACAACAACCTAAACGCGTTCTGCAACGTGACGAAAAGCGTCGCGTGGGATTCGATGAATCCACAAGACCTGCCCCTGTGCGATGGAGTTTATCTTGGGCAAGAAGAGAAAGAGCAAGAATAGCGGCAAGGCGTATTCTAAAAAATATCGACGCAAACAAGGAAGAACTTTTAGCCCTTCGCCATGTTGAATATATCAACCGCGAGAAGGCGTTCAAGAAAAAAGGTGGATGCGTTTATACCCAGCACCGCTTACCGAAGTGGGCAAAAGATTCGCCGAATGTATTTTTCCGAGCGGCCGATAGGTACTCGCCCAAAAAATCGGACCGGTATAAGGAAGTCGTTTTTGCGCTTCAAAACGAATTGACGCTCGAACAGAATTTGGAAATCGTGAACCGGTTTATCGATGAAGTGTTACCGAACCACTATTACACGTTGGCTGTTCATGATAAAGTCGGCTCGATGGGCAACGGCGAAACACACAACCTGCATGTGCACCTGATGTTCTCCCCTCGTATCATTGATGACGTGGAAAAGAAAAAGGAACGCAAGCGGTCGGACTACTTTTCGTACCCGCTCCGGAAAAACGCCAAGGACCAGTCGGAAGAAGCCAAGCGCACGCATGGAGCTCCAACAGACCGCAAGTGGTCGGATAAAAAAGAAACACCTGGTATCCGCGCGACGTTTGCGGATATCACGAATGATGTTCTTCGCAAGTACGGATTCCGCACGCAGGTGGACCATCGCAGTTTAAAAGCCCAGGAACAGGAAGCATTACAGAATGGCGATACCCTGCTTGCTAAAATTCTGCACCGGATTCCGGAACAGCATATTGGGAATTTTGGTGTGATGCGGGAAGATAACCCGCTGGTTGAGACGATTAAGAAATACCGGATTGAGCAAAAGGAATATCTCGACTTGCTCTTTCAGGCCGATGTCATGGAACATGACCTTGCCAAAAAAGAGCATGATAAAAAAGAAGAAAAGCTCCAAGACGATGCCAAGCGTGTAATTGACTCGCAGGAATTTCAGGAAAGTGATTTGGATGCCTCAACGCGTATCGGCAAACTGCGAACGCGGTTCTTAAATACCATTCACGATTATGAGCACAAAAAAGAAATGCTCGTGTCGCCGGAGGATGCCCTGGAAGAAGCTCGTCTTGAATACATGACCTCAGAAGAACGAAATGTTTACCTTCGGTACAAACATCTTTTAGAAGAACAGGAACACTGGAAGACGTTTGAGGAAAATCTGCAAAAACCGGATACCAAAGATGCGGATGCGTTGCAAGCGTTTCAAGAATTAGGACCAGCTCTTAAAGAGAAGCAAAAGGCGATTGCTGACGAATTAACATCTTTAAAAGAATCTGTTGATACAATCAACATTCGGCTAAAGAATCCGGATATTGAAAAACAAATCCAGCTTCTTACCCATAAAGCACTCGAAGAGAACCGGAAGATGGAACCCATTCTTCAAAAAGCGGAAAAGGCACTCGAATACGCAACGCGCGATTTAAACGATGCCCTGCAGGAACGAACCGTCGAAGAAAACATGAAGGACTCGTATACGCTCTCGGAGCTTTATGGTATTATCAAGAAACGCTTACAAGGCCGGAAACGGAATATGTATCGGCTCAAAAGGAAAGCGGATGCCCTGCATAAGAAAATCATCTCGCCGTTCCGTGCTCTGGATATCGCAAAGGATGTTTACAGCAAGGGCGAACTCAAAAAGCTTCGTGCTTTCATGCGCAAACTCGAAAAGAACGAGAAAGCGTATGAGAAGGAAAACGGGATTTGGCACATGCAACAAAATGCCATCCTGATGGGGAAAAAAATAGAAGGTGTTACGCTGGATTCCCTGATGCAAAGACGAACTGAGCTGGATGAATGGAATCGGGAGCTTATCAAGAAGCGTCAGCTGTTGGAAAATTCCTTTGCCCATTGGGATGAGCTCTTCCGTAGACCGGAAATCAATAAAAAGCTTCAGGAAATTAGTGCCGGTATACTGCGGAAGAATGAGCCAGTTCGAAAAGCGTATTTGGATACGATGAAGGATTACACGGCAGAAAAGGCCCATGTTGACTTCACGCAGAAGCTACTCAATAACATTTTGCGTGTAGCAAAACAGGAAGGCGATAAGCCAAGGATGTACCGCACGGTGACGAAAGAAGAAGCCAAGGCCATCCTGATTGGCGAGACGGTTCCCCCATCGCTTACGCAACCAAAGTCGAAACTTGATAAAGCGGTAACGGCGATTGCGGAAAAGATTGCAAATAGCGGTAGCGGTGGCCAATCGCCGATTGACAGGCCTTCGATGATTGCCGAAGCTCTGATGGGCAACAATGCGTATGCCCAGCTGGTCGCGGTCAGCAAAGATGACGATATGGGCCTCAAGAACTGGTCCCTTATGAGTGAAGCACAGAAGGAAGAAGAATTTAACAAGAACTTTTATGCCAATCTTTGAGAGAACCGTTTTCGGTTCTCTTTTTTTTGCGCAACACGAAAGATAAAAACTCCATTGAAAAAGCCCCTGCCATTTTTTAGGCAGAGGCTTTTTTAAAGCTTCTCGACGCGTAGGTCCGGTGTGATGTAATAGCGGACGGTCGCGGCATTCATGAGAATTTTTTCGTATTTCTTGTCGGTGTAGGTGATGACCTTCATGCCAGGGAGCGATTCAACCGTTAGCTGGTAGTCGGGCGTATCCTTATCCGTGACCTCACGGTATACGGTAAAGGACTGCATGACCGCTTCCCCATCCTCTGCGACTTCATGCGAGAGGAAGAAGAAGAGGCCACCGCCAACGATGAGGGAAACGAGGAAGAGCACACGTACCGCTAATCTGGTTTTTCGGTCTTCCCAGCTTCCGGCGACGACATCAAGAAGTAAAAACAGGCCGATGATAATGAAGATAACCATAAGAGCTTCCTTTCCTGAAAGAGCAGGGAATCTATTTCCCTATCTTATTCGATATCTCCATCCTCGTCGTCATCATCAAGCGGATGGAAGGAAAGCAGTAAAGCAAGGTGCGGGTCGGTTTCCTTGTCAAGATTGCGCTGGTTGCGAATAAGGACCGTCTGCCCTTTTTCCAGGTTCGCCATCCCTTGATAGATGTGCCCATTCTGGATGGCCGTACAGCTGATATGCGCCTCGTTGAGGCGAAGCGGGTCTAACTGGAAGTATCCGCGTAGCGTACCTGCTTTGCTCGTGAAGAACTCTTGACTGCGGGCAGATATTCTGGTAGAGCTTGCACGGTTTAGATGCAGGCGTTTCCTATCCTTTGCGGATAAAACGACCGTATCTTTTGTAGCAAAAACTTCCTGAATGGTCTTTTGAGGCAAGGTTACAAGGCGGGCTTCTACGACATAATCGGTATCTTTTAAGATGTCTTCGGGGCCATAAGCGGCCGAGGCCATGACGATATCGGCTTCGGATACGGGCATCGCCATCGCGTGTCCATAAAGAGAAACGAGCGAGAGCATCGCGCAGGCTACGCCAAGCAGATGATGTGTTTTCATGTGAGCATCTCCTTTAACCCATGCAAATCCAGTACGTAAGAAGCATCATCGCGAGGACGCAGATACAAACGAATCCAAACAAACGAAGAGAAGCAGGAACATGTTTTTTGAATGCGGCATTCCATTTTTCAAGCATGGAAAAGACTCCTTTCAGATGGAAAAATTTCAAAGAGCGTGCGGCCTGGCCAGAAAAAAATACGGGATGCGATAGGTTTCGTATCCGCATCCCGTACAAAATGAATTGCATCGGCTTTGTGAATCGAAAACATTTCCATGTGCCGGATGGCTTCTTCCTGCAGACGGGGCTCTTCGTGAAACGCCCAGCCAAGGACGAGAAATGCGCTGATGAACAGGAAGAGCAACGAGGTTTTTGCAATCATTTTCATCAGCACATCCTGTAAGAGGTACCCGAACAAGAGAAGCAGGAAGGGAAAGCCAATCAGCAGGATGGCAAGGGTCCAAATGACGGCCATTAGTCGGTCGTTCCTTCCCCGTCATATCCGTTTTCATAGAGAACGTCTAGAAAGGCCTCATAGGCATCGCGCATGGAAAGGAAATCATTGGCTTCTTCAAAAGCATCTTCAATTTCTTCCCATTCATCGCTTGGAACGTCTGGATACTCCTTTTCAAGCTGTTTGGCAAAGGACGGGCTATCCGAGATGGCCGTATAGTGACCTGGGACCTTACCAGGCCTCCATGCCATGTGATAGGTTTTCCCAAGAATCTGGATGGTTTTCGTATAGTATTCGCTATCGGTATCAAACTGCTGTGTAATCGTAAACACGGTTTATCATCCTTTCATTTCTGTAAGCAACGTTCCAAATCATGACTTGCTAAGATATAGAAAAAGAGATTCTTGGCATTGGATAAGCTCATGCCGTCCTGTGCTTCCTGAAAAGCATCGTCAAGTTTCTGTAATTCGTCCTCTGGAATGCTTGGAAAATCTTCTGCGAGCTGGTCGGTAAAAGACGGACCAACCTGAATCGCGGTTCCTGGATGGTGAGAACTTTCGGCCATCGTCATGCTATAGGTGTACCCCCAGAGAGAAACGGTTTTGGTAAATTCCTGGGTCTTGGGGTCGTAGGCATTGGTAATGCGAAACGTCAGATAATCCTTTGCGGTCTGCTCATGGTTGATACGCATCAGAAGCATCTCCTTTCTGTTATGTAGTGCCTTTTGTCAAGCACCAATTTCTAAAATCGCTCCTGCATCGCTTTCGGCGAAAAAGATAAGATAGGCAGAGATTCGATTTCGGCCACCATGCTCTTGGCCTTCTTGCGGGCTTCCTGAGAAGTCAGGATGCGCAAGACGGAATCTCGCTCAATATAAGAAATCAGGTCTTGCTCATTTAAAACAATTCGTTTATCTAAAAACACGTCGGGGTCCTTTTGTAGCCGTATGAGTAAGGCCGAGGTCATGGAAAAAGTCGGAAGCATATCCAAAACGCGGATGAGATGCGTTTTTATCGCTTTGTCTTTTGGCTTCGTGTCCAGTTCATACGTATGGACGATGTGTAAGACCTGTTTCTTCGAAATAAAGACGGTGTACGGCGGTTCCATCAAGCAGACTCCCCTTCCCTCGCCATGGTTTGAAGCAAGGAAAGGATGGCTTGAAAGTCCTTGTCCGTTTTGAGTTCTTCAAGCTTTTCGGTAAATGCTTGGATTTCCTGCTTGGTCGCTTTTGGGAGGGCCCGTTGCATTTCCGGCCGGATGTCCGGATGGTCAGCGTTTTGCGAAATGACCTGATACCCAATCATGACGTTTGTTTCATGCCCACCGGGATAAAAATGTTTGCTGATTTCCACCGCATGAACTCTGCTGAGGTCCTCTAAATAAGGATTTGGCTTAAACTGCTGTGTTTTTTCATCATATAAGAAGATGAAATCATCGACAAAGTAGATGGGCTTCGTGAAGCGCGTGGCCATTTCGTAGAGATATACGCAGTCACGCTGTCTCTGCCAGCCGTGATTGAAGATGACGGCATCGGCATGGGCCATATCCTGAAGGCAACGACCTAAGAGAAAAAGGCGGCTCTGGGTCATCGCATAGAGGGAAAGAAACGAGTGGGAAAACGTAACCGGTGCCGAAAGATTGTGCCTGCAATTTAGTTCGACTAAAATGCGTTCGCTTTCCAGTTCCGGTTCGTCATGGTTCCAAAGGGATTGGGCAATATAGAGTTCCAAGCAGATAACCTCTTTTCAAAAATCAATCAAGAGTCTGCGAAAGATGAACCGATGGCCGTCCTGCACAAAACCGCAGTTCCGCTGTGCCATCTCCAGGGCATCCATCGCGTTCTCGTAACTTTCAATTTCATAAAGAGCCTTGGCTTTTTTGACCTCAGACATATCTTCGGTCGGATAGTCCGGGCAGGTATGTGGTACCTCAATGCCAAGGAATTGACCGTAGAAGTCCAAAAAGATGTCCTGTGCGGTCTCAAAATCAGGGAAAACGAGAATGTCAGCGGTAGCATTTTTCTCGGTCGAAAAATGTTCTACCAGATAAATGGGGCGAGTGTTCACGTAGCTCATTCCTTTCCTTATGCCTGCGTGGCAATGAAGACCAGCATCGTTAAATAGGTCCGAATGGTTTCATCAAAGTCATCGGCATCACAGCGCATCTGAATGCGGCGCGACTTTTTATCGACTTCTGCACAAAACATAAAGTTCAATTTGTTTCGGTAATACAGGGCCTTTTCGTCGGTGTAATCCGAAAGATAATAGCCATCATCATGGAAAAGATACGAACCATCCTCTTCTTCTTCCAGATAGAAGTGGATACCGTCGAAATGACGGTCAAGAAATGGTGTGCTGATGATGGCACTTTTAGGCGAAGAACCGGACCTGAAAAAATCTACCGTCAGCAGATGACCGGTTGCCTTCTGCAAGGCCTCTTTGATTGCGGTTTCCAGCATTTACGTTTCCTTCTTTCTAAATCGCTGTATCGTCTCATGCTCTTTTTCGACTTCTTTTTGAATCAGGCGGGTAACAAGTTCCGTCTGCGTTATCTTCTGGATAGTAGCCAGAGTTTTAAATTTCTCAGCCATGGAGACCGGAATCGAAAAAGAGAACTGTCTGGTGGGCTCTAAATATTTTTTAGGACGCCTGGAATGATAGAAATGGCTGAAACGGATGGTGCCGTTTTGTCTTTGTTCATCATCCTGGTCTTCTAGCCTGCTCATCGATAGCCCCCCTTTTTAGAAAAAGGCGTGCGGAGAAAGGGAAACAGATTCCGGATTCTTGCAGAACGATTTTCTCCGAAGCGGCGCAACGACGGGACGAAGTTTATCGCCAAACATATGGGATAACCGTTTTTCAATCGTCTCTTTTTTGAGGTGGTACGTTTTCATGTGATAGTCGTACCGCTCCGGAATGGCTTTAACAGGAGCACTCTGATTCGGTACGAGGTCAAGATGAACAGGACGGCAGGGTACATCCCCACATTTATTCATCTCGCGTTCTTCTTTGCTGGTGCCCGTTCCGGCACAAATGCAATCGGCTTCCGGACAGCGGAAGCAGTTGCGTCCAGTCTCTTTTTCAAACGGGCAACGCGGTTTCTTTGCAGGTACTTTCTTACTCATAAAAATCCTTCTCCCTTTTTTTTGGTTACATACGGTGGATTTCAATTTAAAATGGAAGATGGTCGTGGAAGAACGTGAAGAACTCTGGTGTGTACCGGTGATGTTCTTCCATTGCATAAACGCGTTTGGCAAAGGTCATGGGTTCTTCTTTGCGTCCCCCCATAAGCCAGGAGGCCTGGTAAACGTGTTTGGAAAGTACCAGAAGAACCGCACCCTGGGTGGCCGTGGTATCTTCGAGAATTTCCTGATGGGGCTTTTCGTGATAATACGCTTCGTAGATTTTATCCGTGAAATTGATGGCCTGCCATTCTTCGGCTTCGGCTTTTGTGCGGACGCGGCGGTAGTTTAAATACCCTTCCTTGCCCGTTCCTAAATAGATATACGGTAAGCGCTTAATAATCCAGTGTATTTAAATCCTTTCACCCATATGAGATAATACTCTCACACGGAAAACTCAAAATTTCCAGTACAAAAAACTCAAAATTTCCCGAATGGGGAATTCAGTTTTTCCAATATGGGAGGGATTTGCATTGTCAACAGTCCAGCAGGTCAAGCATCAGCATTTAATCCAGAAATGGAAGAAAATCATTCTGGCACAACATGCCAGCGGCTTATCTGCCATGGCCTTCTGTCGCCGCGAAGACATGAATATAGATCAGTTCTACTACTGGCAGAGGCAGATCCGGCGTGAGCTAATTACACAGAAAGAGCAACAGGAAACCGCCACTTTGCCAGCTCCTGCAGAGCCGGTTGTACCAGTTCCGCAGGACACAGTTCAGTTTGTTCCTTTGAAACCGGCAAAGCCGGCAAAAAAGCACTCTGCTCATCATCTGGAAATTCAATGCGGTCCAGCAAAGATCGTGGTTTCAGAGGATACGCCGCCAGATTTGCTGCGGCAGACGCTTTGCGTTCTGAGGGATGTGTTTCCACCATGTTAATCCGGAATATCACAGCAGACCACATCTATTTGGCCTGTGGCCATAC
>NZ_JBJEXT010000037.1:0-2015 GCF_051886055.1 Mitsuokella apri
GCAATGTGGCAGGCAACTATCGCTACAACTACAGCGGCCTGATCACGCTCACGCCAGCAGAACCGACCGAACCTACCGTTCCGACGAAGCCGGATATCGATTCGCACAACCCGTCGAATGTCAACGGCTCTGGCTCCTGGACGAATAACATGGGCAACCGTGGTATCCCGGGCGTCGAGCGCGTCGCCGGTCTCACGGATGCCCAGCTGCCGTTCTTCCGCGTGGAAGCGGGCAGGGTGACGCAGTACGGCACGTATGACGTTACGGAGACGCCGAGTGAGGTCCGCCTTGAGCCGACGGGCAAGCATCTGCCGGAGCCGGATCAGCCGAAGACGCAGTACCGCGAGTACACGAAGACGCTGACGACGGCAGATGGCAGCGGCCAATTCCTCTTGACGTACGATGGCTCGACGTTCCGCATCGAGCCGACGGACGGCGCAGCGCTCGCGCTCGTGCGCGCCGGTGACGCCAAGAATAACGTCGAGCTCTCGGAACAGGCACTCCACACTGGCTTCAGCGAGATGGGACTCGTCCTCGAATCGCTCGATGCCGTCTACGTCCACCTGGACGGGCACAGCCAGGCTGGCTCTGACGAGCTTGCCTGAGCCGTTTTTAGACGTCTTTTCGCTATTGAAGAGGATAGTGGCGCCTTTTGCACTGTCCTGCGGGATTTTTTGGTATTAGAGGAAGGAAATTTCCATTTATCGCCTGAATGGTAATTGACCCGCCAAATTATATGTGGTAAACTATAGATAGTAAGGATAAACCTGACAAAACTGAATCGATGTGAACATGCCCTGTGGTCGCGCAGCGCCCGCAGCGGTAACGGATCTGCTTAAGTTTCGAAGCGGTATGGATGACAGCCTGAAAAGGCAGCGCAAGGTGGTTTGGAGACCAAGTGCTCTCAAGTCAAAAATATCGTAACGAAAGAGGCGGCCAATATGAAAACCTTGCGGCAGATTATGACTTTACTTGTCATGGCATGTATTGTTTTTGCATCGAGCACGGCTTTTGCGGCCAGCCTTCAGGATGAAGTCTTGTATGAGGTCAATCTTGAACGTACGGCAGCCGGCATCCAGCCGTTAAGCGGGATTGTTTATCTTGACCAGGCGGCTGGAACCCGTGCGCAGGAAGCGGGCATCTTGTTCGCGCATCAGCGCCCGGACGGCAGCCCTGTTAAGTCAGTTTTGAATGGTGCATCCTGCTCCTGGTTCGGTGAAAACCTTGCCATCAGCAGTGTAGTGGATGCTAAAAAGATCGTTCGCGCTTGGATGGGTTCCCCGACGCATCGCGCAAATCTCCTCAACCATCATTTCACGAAGATGGGTGTATCTTGCGTGAGAGGCAATGATGGTCACTACTATTGGGCCATGGAATTTGTTGGTGACTGACCCAGCTGCTTTCTGTGAGGACCGAACTAGATATTCCCGGGCAGGCTGTATGGATTCATGCAGCCTGTTTTCTATTATCGGGGAAGGTTGTCTCTGCAGGTAAAGCATATCGCTCTTGCCGGCAGTCGAAAAACGAGGTGAGAGTATGGGCAGAATGATAGTCCGGACAGGAATGTCCATCGCGGCTTTTCTCGCCATAGCGATGCTCGTTCCATCTGGAGGTCAGTATGGCTGCGCTCATGCACAGAGTGCTGCTTCGCTGACGGAGCTCAGCTCTGGTGCAGGTGCGGCCATCGTGCGCGACCTTGAGCGTCGCGGCACGCCGCGCGGCAACTACAAGATCTCCGAGGCGGATGACGATGTCGTCATCGACGCAGAGGCTTACACGGAAGGTCCGTCGACGTGAGCTTTGCACCCGTCTTGTAGGTAAGATGCAGTCGGACCCACATGTCAAAATCAGTCAAATGGATGCCGGGATCCCGCGTCCACCGGAAGGGCAGAGATGCCTGACGGTGGTGCGGGATTTTTTGTGATTTTTTTCGGAAAAGCTGTTGACAAACGGATGTGATTCCTGTAATATAATACAAGTCGCCGCGAGATACCGGCCAGCACGAAAAGCGAGAA
>NZ_JBJEXT010000038.1:0-1978 GCF_051886055.1 Mitsuokella apri
GCACCGGGTATGTTCTCGAAAAAGCGGGCCCGGCCGCGATACTCGCCTATCTCTTAGGCGGGGTCATCGTGCTTTGCGTCATGCTCTGCCTGGCGGAGCTGGCGGTGGAAAAACCTGTTTCAGGTTCATTTGTCACGTATGCGTGTGAGCATATCTCACCGACCTGGGCCTGCGGTGTGGGCTGGGCCTACTGGACGACTTGGGTTGCATACGTTCCATCCGAGATGATTGCCGCTGGCATCATCATGAATAACTTTATACCAGCAGTCAGTCAGCTCTGGTGGGCTGTTTTCTTCGGACTGCTGGTGACGATTCTCAATCTGTTTCATGTCGATAAGTTCGGCGAGAGCGAATTCTGGTTATCTCTCATCAAGATCATCGCACTCGCAGCCTTTAGTATCGTGGCCGCGCTCATCTGCCTCGGCCTCATCGGCGACCAGGGCTATATCGGCACAAAGGTCCTTCTTGGCAGCGGCGGTTTCGCACCGAACGGCTACTGGTCCATCGTACTGACGATGGTCATCATCCTGGTCAACTTCCAGGGCACTGAAATTATCGGCCTTGCCGCCGGTGAATGCGAGAATCCGGAAAAGAGCATCCCAATTGCTGTGCGCAATGTGACGTGGCGCATCATCGCGCTCTACATCATCCCGATTTCGCTCTTGATTTCCATCCTGCCGTGGGATAAAGCCGGCCTCGACGAAAGTGTCTTTGCCGCAGCAGTCACACAGTATGGCTTCTCGGGCTTCGGCGCGTTCTTTGCATTTGTCATCCTGACGGCCGCCATTTCGTGTTCGAACTCCGGCCTTTACGGCGCAGCCCGTGCGCTGCACGCCCTTGCCCGCATGGATATGGCACCGCGCACGCTCGGCTACATCAACAAGAACGGCATGCCGTCGCGCTCCATTCTCGTTTCGATCTGTGCCTGCTGGGCCGTCATCCTGCTTTATTCGTTTGACCCGGATTCGGCGCTTTATACGTATCTTTTGGCTGTCTCGGGCTTTACGGGCGCCATCGCGTGGATTTCCATCTGCTGGAGCCAGTACCGCAGCCGCAAGCGCATGATTGCTCTCGGCACGGACAAAAAACTGCGTTACAAGACGCCGTTCTTCCCATATGTCACACTGTTTGGCATCTGGGCTCAGGTCTTCTGCCTCGTCGTCATGGTCTTCGAGCCGGAACTGCGTGAAGCCCTCTACGCCGGCATCCCGATGCTCATCGTCCCGATGGCATGGTACCGCCTGCGCCAGCGCCGTCGCGCCACAAGCGCCGCACGCGCACTTCATTGAATAAAATCCAAAAGCTGCTTTCCTTTGCTGGGAGAGCAGCTTTTTTATCTATTTTGTCTATATTGTATAAAGTGAGCAGGGACGAGGGGAGACAACGCTGCGGCAATGAGGGCGGTGCGGCGGCAGGGCCCCAACGTTCCGCGGCAAATTTCTGCTAAACCTATTTTTGTCTCCTAATTTATCCCGCGAAAAGAGTAAAACGCGCTGGTGCTTGAACGGTAACTCTTTTCGCGGGGAATAGAGGAAGACAAAAATAGGTTCTTCACGCAGAAATTCGAACGCTCCTCTTATTGGGGCTCTGCCGCCGCACCTTATGCACTTCCTTTTTGTCACTATGAGATGCTGCGTACTGTGCATAAACTTGAGGGCAGAGGGGAGACAAAAGCGGAGCATTGGCAGTTTGCGTAAAGAAAATATTTTTTGCCAACTAGAATCCCGGAAAAAGAACAATCGTTCAAGCGAAGCGCGTTTTTGTTTTTTTCGGGATGCCATAAAGGGCAAAAAATATTTTTAGCAAACTGCCCTGCGAAACGTTGTCTCCCCTCTGCCCGCCTCGTCATCGCAATTATATCTCGTTTTTGATATAGAAAAACCTCGCAAGTATTTCGTCTTGCGAGGTTTTGGGCAGATGTGCATTTATGAAAAGGAGCGCTTACGCTGCGGCTTTTTTCGCGGCGTATTTCTTTTCT